>CAZZGU010000116.1:0-7937 GCA_964653755.1 uncultured Nigerium sp.
GTTCGGCGCTCCAGAACGCGGCGTCCATCGCGGCCCTGTTCCTCACCACTGAAGCCGTCATCGCGGACAAGCCCGAGAAGGCTCCCGCGATGCCCGGCGGCGACGGTGGCATGGGCGGCATGGACTTCTGATCCGCGTCGCCGAACACCGCAGCAGCAGCAGGCGCCCCGCTTCGGCGGGGCGTCCTGTTGTCTGTCGGGCTGTCGCGCCTCCGACACGAGGGCGTGGCAGCACGGCATCATGAGCCCATGAGCGGCACGCTTGAGGTGCGGGTGCTGCACGCCGCGGACGCCGGACCCGCCGAAACCGGCGGCGCCGACCGGCTCGAGGTCGTGGGCGCCCTCGACGACGGCGGGATGTCCCCCGAGCCGCGCGTCGTTGCGGAGATCCGCCGGCGCACGACCCTCCCGCTACGACCGATGGTCCGGCTCCGGGAGGGGTACGGCACCGACGGCGGGGAGGCCGTCCGGCTGCGGGGCCTCGCGGCGGCCTATCTGGACGCCGGCGCGGACGGACTCACGCTCGGCTTCGTCAACGGGCTGGGCCAGGTCGACGTGGGTGTTGTCGCGGCGATCCTCGACGAGACGACCTGTCCGTGGACGTTCCACCGGGCCGTCGACTCCTGTTTCGACACTGACCGCTCCTGGGCCACGCTGCTCACCCTGCCGCGCCTCGACTCCGTGCGCACCGCGGGCTCGGCCCGCGACCTCGAGCACGGGCTGGACGACCTCGTGCGCCGCGCCCGCGCCAACCCACAGGTGGCGCGCCTGGTGATGGCAGACGGCGACCTCCGCCCCGAACACGTGCCGTGGCTGGCGCGCGCAGGCGTCCGCCAGTTTCACGTCGAGAACCAGGTGCGTCCGCGTGGCTCGCTGAAGGCCTACGTCGACGAGGCACTGGTGCGGTCCTGGCGACGGCTCGTCGACGACGAGGTCCGGCACGCGCGCCGTTGACGCCGGTCAGTCTCCAGGGGGCTCGAACTGGCCCACGACGCCCCGCGGCCGGATGGCCGGCTCCACGTGCACGACCGTGTGGGTGCCGGGCAGCGCCGCGTCGACGGCGTGTTCGAGGGCGTCGGCGAGGTCGTGGCCCCGCAGGACCGTCCACTCTCCGGGGACGACGATCGTGGCCTGCACGAAGCGCTGCCGGCCGGACTCGCGGGTGAGCAATTCGGTGACCTCGACGTCGCCGGGCTCAATCACGGTTTCCATCGCCCTCCGGATCTCCTCAACCTCGGACGGGGGGAGGGCGGCGTCCAGCAGGCCGACGACCGAACGCCGGACCAGCGAACCGCCCGTGAAGAGAATGTTCACGCCGACGGCGAGCGCGATGACGGGGTCCAGCCAGTGCCAGCCGGTCACCATGATGGCGAGAATGCCCCCGATCACGGCGACCGAGGTGAGGACATCGGTGAGCAGGTGTCGGCCGTCGGCCTCGAGGGTGATGGAGCGGTGCTTGCGCCCCTGGCGCACGAGGATGACCCCCACAAGTCCGTTCAAGACCGACGCCACGGTCGACAGGACGAGGCCGAGACCGATCTCGACGATCGGCTGGGGGTGGAGGAGGCGCTGGATGGCGCTCACCATGATGCCGGCCGCGGCGAGGAAGATCAGCGAGCCCTCGACCGCCGAGGACATGTACTCCGCCTTGCCATGGCCGAAGTCGTGGTTGTCGTCGGCGGGCTTGCCCGCCAGGGCGAGCGCCCAGAGCCCGACGACGGCCGCAATCAGGTTCACCACCGACTCCAGCGCGTCTGACAACAGGCCCACCGAGCCCGTCAGGAGCGCCGCCATGGCCTTGATGACCACGGTGGTGACGGCGGCGAAGATCGACAGCCACATGAACCGCATGAGGAAGCGGGTGTTCACGTGTTCGTCGGCGGGGGCGGTAAGAGGCATGGGGTGGGGCTCCTTTCCCCCCAACTCTAGGCTGCGGCGCGCAACGGCCCTGCTCAGACAGCCAGCGTGGACTCCTCGACGGTGCCCAGCTCCCACGGCCAGGCGTCCGGGCGTTCGGCGAGGGCGACAAGCTCCGGCAGGCAGTTCGGCCACACCGGCTCGGGAACGGAGTTCAGGTCGGCCAGCGGCAGCCACGCGTGCCCCTGGATCGTCACCCGCTCCGCCTCGGTGTGCCCCGAGGTGTCGAGACTGAACCGTTCGGTGACAAGAATGAAGAACGCCTCGCTCTGGGCACAGACCTGGTCGGAGTAGCCGTGAACGACCTCCCGGCGCATGACGGGCCCGAGCAGCGCCGTGGCGGGAACCGACAGCCCGGTCTCCTCGAGCAACTCCCGGACGGCGGCTCCGCGTTCGTCCTCGCCGTCGTCGAGGCCGCCCCCCGGCGTCACCCACCAGGCGCTGCCCGGGATGCCGGGGTCCGAGTCGCGGAACATCAGCACCGACTCGCCGTCCGACACGACGACCCGGACGCCGCGGCGCGAACGCCGCGGACGCTCGGCGGCGGGCACGGGGACGAAGCGTCGGGTGCGGAAGGGCTCAGTCATAGTCTCCCCGGCGGCATCAGAACCTCCCCGGCGGCGGGTCCTGCGGCGGCTCGTTGCGGCGCAGGGCGTCCCCGACGATGAGCGGTATCGCGAAGGCCATCAGGAGGCAGGCCAGTTGGGCCCAGCCGTCCGTCTGCGCCCACCACAGAGCGAAGTCGAAGTAGCCGACGAAGAGCAGTTGCGACATCAGCGCCGCACCAAGGACCCCCCAGAACCCCATCTGGAAGAGCTTGCTGATCAGGGCCCGACGGTACCGGACGCGCTGGGCCAGCACCTGGGCGACGATGAAGAGCAGAAGCGCGAAACCGGGGACGAGGATGCCGAGCCCGAGCGCGATCATGACGCCGGGCGTGGACTGACTGAGCATGTCCGCGACGCTCACCGAGCGCGGAGGCGCGGGCTGGCGCCCTCCCGAGGACGGCGGCGCGAACCACTCGGGCGTGCCCGGTTGTGCGAAGGGGGGCGGATTGATCTGTGGCGTGGGCCATGCTGGCGAGGGCGGCTGATACTGGGCCGGTGGCGGGGCGGGCGTCGCCAGCGGCTGGTCCGGAGCCCAGGGGCTGTGACCCTGAGGGGCGTTCGGGGCGTGTGCCGCGCCCCACCCGGTGAGCGGAGTGCTCACGACGTCGAAGGCCACCCGGGGATCCCGGGTGGGGGGCTCCGGTGGAGTGAGGCCGTCGAGGGCGGGCGCGTCCGGGGGAGGACCGTAGTCGGGGCGGTCAGGAACGGGAGCCCCGAGGCCCATCCCCGGCGGGGCGGCCTCGGACGGCTCGCGCACGAGCGGGGGCGCGTCCGGCGCGACGAATGCGCCCGGGCGCTCGACCGGGGCGTACTCGGGGCCGTCCGTCCAGTTCGCCACGTCCTCCATGCTAGTGGCGCCTCCCGACGGTCCCGGCGCTGGGGACGGGCGGCGTCCGATACGCTGGGCGCCAGCAGTGTCGCCGATGGTTGGAGTGAGAACAATGCCGACTGGCCGGGTGCGTTTCTACGACGCCGAGAAAGGCTTTGGCTTCCTCAGCCGGGATGACGGCGGCGAGGAGGTCTACGTGCGCGCGTCCGCCCTGCCCGCGGGCGTGACGGGCCTCAAGCACGGGCAGAAGGTCGAGTTCGGCGTCGTCGAGGGCAAGCGTGGCGAGCAGGCGCTGTCGGTGCGGCTCCTGGAGACGCCGCCCTCCCTGTCGAAGGCCTCCCGCAAGTCGGCCGACGAGATGACCGTCATCGTGGAGGACCTCATCAAGCTCCTTGACGTCATCGGCAACGGCTATCGTCATGGCCGCCACCCCGACGCCAAGCATGCGGCCAAGGTCGCCTCCGTGCTGCGCGCCGTCGCCGACGAACTGGAGCTCTGAACCGGTGGCAGTCAGGACCTTGGAGTTGGACGCAGCCTGCGCCGGCGCTGTCGATCTCGCCCGCGACGCCGCGGAGCGGGCCAGCGGGGTGATGACGGTGGGCGAGCACCTCGGCGTCGTCGTGGAGGACACGCGGGTCGCCACCCACTCCTTCGCGTGTGAGCACCCTGGTTACCGCGGCTGGCGCTGGTCGGTGACCGTGGCGCGCGCCTCCCGTGCGCGGGTCGTGACCGTCAGTGAGGTCTGCCTCGTGCCCGGGGAGGGTGCCCTGCTGCCGCAGGCGTGGGTTCCGTGGTCGGACCGCATCAGCGCGGGCGACGTCGGCCCAGGCGTTCTCATGCCCACGGCTGACAACGATCCACGGGTCGAGCCCGGATTCACCGGCGGCGACCAGGCCCGGGACGCCGACCCTGCCGAGTGGCAGCAGGTCCGCGCCGTCGTCGGGGAGCTCGGCCTGGGCCGGGAGCGGGTCCTGTCGGCCTACGGGCGGGACGAGGCCGCTGAACGCTGGGTCGAGTCGCAAGGGGGCCCGCACAACCCGATGACCCGACTCGCGCCCGGGTTCTGTCAGGAGTGCGCGTACTTCGTCCGGCTGGGCGGGTCACTGGGCCGGCAGTTCGGCGTCTGCGCCAACGAGTACTCGCCGCAGGACGCCGAGGTCGTGTCCGTCGACCACGGGTGCGGGGCGCACAGCGACGTGGTAGACCAGCACCGGGGAGTTGAGCTGCCGCGTCCGGTGTGGGACACGATCAGCATCGACGAGACGCTCTTCGACTGACGGACGCGGACGGGCCGCGCCACGGGGCAACCCTAGGCTGTCGGTCATGTCCACTAGTACTGACGCCAAACCGCCAGCAGCTCCGCCCGCCTCGGGGCTCGACGGCTGGTTCTCCATCACCCAGCGTGGCTCCACCGTCGGCCGTGAGGTCCGGGGCGGGCTCGTCACCTTTTTCACGATGGCGTACATCATCGCCCTCAACCCGCTCATCATCGGCACCACCGCCGATGCCAACGGCCTGCTGATCAGCGGCCAGCCGATGCTGGACGCCGCCGGCGAGGTCATCGGCGCCAACGTCGGCGGCTCGATCGCCATGGTGGCCGCCGCGACCGCGTTCGTCGCCGGCGTCATGACGATCCTCATGGGCGTCGTCGGCCGGTTCCCGATCGGCATCGCGGCGGGCCTCGGCCTCAACGCGATGGTCGCCTACGTGCTGGCCCCGCAGATGACGTGGGCCCAGGCGATGGGCCTCATCGTGTGGGAGGGCATCCTCATCACGATCCTCGTCCTCACCGGCTTCCGCGAGGCCGTGTTCCGCGCCGTCCCGCGCTCCCTGCGCACCGGCATCTCGGTGGGCATCGGCCTGTTCATCGCGTTCGTCGGCTTCGTCGACGCGGGCTTCGTCCGCAAGGGCGCCGGGACCCCCGTCGAACTCGGCATCGGGGGCACCCTGTCCGGCTGGCCGATCCTGACCTTCATCATCGGGTTCGTCCTGTTGGTCGTCCTGTTCGTGCGCCGGATCCGGGGCGCGATGCTGATCTCGATCGTGGGGACCGCCCTCCTCGCCGTCGTCCTCGAGTCGGTCCTGTCCATCGGCGCACGCACGGCCGAGAACGCCGTCGGCTGGTCGCTCAACGTGCCGGCCCTTCCGTCCGCCGGACTGACCCTCCCCGACCTCGGCCTCCTCGGCCGGGTCGACCTCTTCGGAGCCTTCGCGGCCGGCCCGTCGGCCATCCTCGGCCTCGTGATGCTCGTCTTCGCGCTGCTCCTCGCCGACTTCTTCGACACCATGGGCACCGTCGTGGCCGTCGGTGCCGAGGGTGACCTGCTGGACGCCGAGGGCAACCCGCCGCACACCCGGGAGATCCTCCTGGTGGACTCCATGGCGGCCATGGCCGGCGGGCTCGGTTCCGTGTCGTCGAACACCTCCTACATCGAGTCCGCCGCCGGTGTCGGCGAGGGCGCCCGGACCGGGCTCGCCTCCGTCGTGACCGGGCTGGCCTTCCTGCTCAGCATGTTCCTCGCGCCGCTGGTGAACATGGTCCCGTCGGAGGCGGCCGCGCCCGCGCTGGTCTTCGTCGGCTTCCTCATGATGGCCCAGGTCACGCACGTGAGCTGGGACGAGCCGGAGGAGGGGATCCCCGCCTTCCTGACCATGGTGCTCATGCCGTTCGCCTACTCGATCACCGCCGGCATCGGCGCGGGCTTCATCTTCTACACGCTGCTGAAGTCGATCCGCGGCAAGGCCGCCGAGGTGCACCCCCTGATGTGGGGCGTCGCCGCGGCGTTCGTCATCTACTTCGCCCAGGGCGTGATCGGGTCCCTCCTGGGCTGACGGGGCTTCACTCCGCGGCCGCGACGTACGTGGCGACGAGGTCGGGCGCAGGGCGTCCGGCCTCGTTCGCGTCTGCGGCCCAGCCGGGGAACCTGTCCAGCCACGCCACGACGTCCCGGACCGCGGATGCCTGTGCCAGAGGCACGTCGTCGACACGTTCGCGCCAGGCGTCGGCCATGGCGAGGGCGTGGCCGTGCCGGACGTGGCCCGTCGCCTGTCCCGGTAGCGCCTTCAGCGGCAGGGCGAGCTGGTCGTTCAGCAGGTGCCCCAGCGAGAACCGCGGATCCAGGCCGAGCCGGGAGAGGTCGAAGTCGAGGTCCTCGACGCGGTCGACCTCCACCACCAGGCTCCCCCAGGAGTTGTCGTCCAGCCACAGCCGTACCAGCGTCCACGCGGCGCTCAACCGGTGCGGCGGGATGTCCCGGCCGTGCACGAGGTCGGTGATGTCGGTGCCCGTCGGGACGCCCGGGCGGATGATCGGCGCGTCGAGGGGCCGTTTGACCAGCGGCCCACCGAGCCGGCGCAACAGCGTGCGGGGGACTGCCCGCGCAGGGGTCGGGAACGCCGCGACAGCGAGTTCGCGCAGGCGGTTGGCCGCCGCGTCCGACCCGGAGAACAGGTCGCGCAGTTCGTCGATGCCGATGGCGTTCAACCGCACCTCGCCCATGGGCGCACCCTAGTCCGACCGACATAAGCTGGTCACGTGAATCCGCGCACACGCCGTCTCATCGTGACCGGTTCCCTGGTCGTGATGATCGGGCTGGTCCTCCTCGGGGCGTGGTGGCCGATGTCGTAGGCTCGTGCCCATGACACGCTCGGGGCCCCCGGCTCGCCCCCTCGTCCGGCGGTTCGGGGCTGCGCTGCTCACCACGGGGCTCCTCCTCACAGCCTCCCCGACGGTCGGCGCGGAGGCCGCCTTCGACCTCGCCGAGACCGGTGTGACCCAGCCGGTCGGCATGGCGACCGATCACCACCGGGAGCGCTACTGGGTGGTGGCCAACAACCCCGGGGCGCTGCTCACCCTGCACGCCCTCGACGGCGAGGGCCGCTACGAGGGACGGATGCGGTCGCGGGACGCCGTGCGCAACGTTCAGGCCATCGCCTTCGTCTTCGACCAGATGTTCGTCGGCGACGTCGGCGGCAACCGCGAGACGGTCACGATCTACGTGGTGACCAGCCCCTGGCCGGCCACGGAGATCAACCACGCCAGGCAGATCAAGCTCACCTACCCGGACGGCGCCCACGACTCCGCAGCCATCTTCGTGGACGCGGACGCCCGGATCCACGTCGTGACGCGCTCCAAGCCCGCGGCCATCTACGCCGCGCCGGCGCAACCGTCCGAGAGCGACCCCAACCAACTGGAGCGCGTGGCCGACGCGCCGGAAGGCGTCAGGGACGCGAGCGTGCTCCTCGACGGTCGCGTCGCCCTGCGGACGGCGGACCAGGTGTATCTGCTCGATCCCGACGACTGGGACGTGGTCGCCGAGGTGCCCATCGACGGCCCGCAGCGGGGCATGAGCCTCACCGAGTCGCTGGGCCAGCACGTCCTCCTGACCGCCGCGGACGCCGAGGGTGCGGTCGTCGAGATCGCAGTCCCCGGGCGTGACACCCCCGAACCAAGTCCGACCCTGACCCGCGCGCCCGTCCAGGTGGTCCCTGCTGACCCCGGGGACACGCGTACCTTCCAGCAGACTGGGACCGTCGTGGCCGTGGTGGCGGCCCTCGTCGTGGCGCTCGCGAGCGCCGCGGTCG
>CAZZGU010000117.1:0-7916 GCA_964653755.1 uncultured Nigerium sp.
TCATCACCCTCGGCACCTCGACCTGGCGCATCGAACGCATCACTGCCGATCAGGTCCTCGTCACGCCGGCCCCTGGCGAGGCCGGACGCCTCCCCTTCTGGCGCGGCGACAGCCTCGGCCGTCCGGCGGAACTCGGCCGAGCCGTCGGCGCTTTCCTGCGGACCCTCTCCGGCCTTGCCCCGGACGCCGCCGCCGCCCGCCTGCAGGAGGCCGGGCTGGACGCGTGGGCGTCCGACAATCTGCTGGCCTACCTCGCCGAGCAGCGGGAGGCGACCGGACGGGTGCCCCACGACCGCCAGATCGTCGTCGAGACGTTCCAGGACGAGCTCGGGGACTGGCGGGTCGTGATCCACACGCCCTACGGGGCGCCCGTGCATGCGCCCTGGGCCCTCGCCATCGCGGCGCGCCTGCGGGAGCGGCGGGGGGTCGACGTTCAGGCCATGCACGCCGACGACGGAATCGTCCTGCGCCTCCCCGACCTCGGCAGTGACGGCGAGCCCGCGGCGTCCCTGCTCGACGACCTGCTCCCAGACCCCGAGGAGGTGTCGGAGCTGGTGACCGCCCAGCTCGGTGGCTCGGCGCTGTTCGCCTCGCGGTTCCGGGAGTGCGCCGCCCGGGCGTTGCTGCTGCCGCGCCGGCGTCCGGACCGCCGTCAACCCCTGTGGCAGCAGCGGCAACGCTCGGCGCAACTGCTGCAGGTCGCCAGCCAGTACCCCGCGTTCCCCATCGTGCTGGAGGCCGTGCGCGAGTGCGTCCAGGACGTGTTCGACCTGCCCGGGCTCGTCGACCTGCTGCGGCGCGTCCGGTCGCGTGAGGTCACCGTCGTCGAGGTGCGGACGCCGCGGCCGTCCCCCTTCGCGTCGTCGCTGCTGTTCGGCTACGTGGCCCAGTTCCTCTACGAGGGCGACGCCCCGCTCGCCGAGAAGCGCGCCGCTGCCCTCTCCCTCGACCCGGACCTGCTCGCCGAGCTGCTGGGGACGTCCGAGGGCCTCAGCCTGCGGGAGCTGCTCGACCCCGACGCGCTGGCCCGCACCGAGGCCGAGCTGCAGCACCTGGTGGAGTCCCGGCGGGCGCGCGACGCCGACGAGGTGACCGACCTGCTGCGCGTGCTCGGCCCGCTGACCGTCGACGAGATCGCCGCCCGGTCGCGCGACTTCGACCCCGCGTGGCTGCCCGCCCTCGAACGCACCGGGCGGGCTTTCCCGGCGGGCATCGGCGGCGCCACCCGCTGGGTCGCGATCGAGGACGCCGGCCGGGTCGCGGACGCCCTCGGCGTGCCCGCGCCACCGGGGGTGCCGGACGCGTTCCTCGGGCCCGTCCCCGACCCGCTCGGCGACCTCGTCGCGCGCCACGCCCGCACCCACGGTCCCTTCGCCCCGGACGCCGTCGCCGTCCGCTTCGGTCTCGGGCGCGCGGTCGCGAAGGATGCGCTGCGCCGCCTCGTCGCTGCCGGACGCCTCGTCGAGGGCGAGTTCACGCCGGGAGCGACCGGGTCCGAGTTCTGTGACCCCGGCGTCCTGAGGACCATTCGGCGCCGCTCGGTCGCCGCTTTGCGCGCGGAGGTCGAGCCGGTCCCGCAGGCCGACTACGCCCGGTTCCTGCCCGCCTGGCAAGGGCTGGGGGGCGAGACGATCGGGGGCCGGTTCCGTGGCGTCGACGGGGTCCTGCAGGCCGTCGAGCAACTCGCGGGCGTCGTGCTCCCGGCGAGCGCGCTGGAGTCGCTGGTGCTGCCCGCCCGCGTCCGCGACTACACCCCAGCACTCCTCGACGAGTTGTGCGCGGCCGGCGAGGTCGTGTGGCGCGGACACGGAGAACTGGCGGCAGGCGACGGCTGGGTGTCGCTGTGGCCGGCCGACCTGGCGTGGCTGGCGCCACCTCCCGGGCAGGCCGAGGGCGAGGCGGAGCAGGCCGTGCTGGCCGCCCTCGCCGCGGGCGGCGCGTCCTTCTTCGGGACCCTTGTCACCCAGGTGCCGGTCGGGGCCGGCACGCCGGCAGACGCGCTGTGGTCGCTGGTCTGGAAAGGGCTCGTCACGAACGACACCCTCGGTCCTCTCCGCGCACGTCTCGGCGTGGGGGCCCCGGCCCACCGCGTCCGGGTCTCGACACCGCGGGCCCGCTCCGGACGGCCGCGGGTGCCGCGCGCCCCCGTCCGGCCCGACGTGGGAGGTCGCTGGTCGCTGCTGCCGGCCGGGTCCGGGGCGGCGACCGAACGGCTCGTCGCCACCGCCGAGCTCCTGCTCGATCGTTACGGGGTCCTGACCCGCGGCCCGGTCGCGGCCGAGGACGTCGAGGGCGGCTTCGCGGCGGTGTACCGCGTGCTGAGCGCGGCCGAGGACGCCGGCCGCGTCCGCCGTGGCTACTTCGTCGAGGGCCTGGGAGCCGCCCAGTTCGCGTCGGTCGGCGCGATCGACCGGTTGCGGTCGCCCCGGCCCCAGCCCACCGTCGTCCTGGCGGCCACAGACCCGGCCAATCCCTACGGCGCAGCCCTGCCGTGGCCCGAGGGCGATCCCGCGGTGACCCACCGCCCGGCCCGCAAAGCCGGGGCGCTGGTCGTCCTCGTGGACGGGGCCGCGGTCGTCTACCTCGAGCGGGGCGGGCGCACCGCGCTGACCTGGCGCGCCGCACCGGACGCCCTGCGCGCGGCCGCCGACGCACTCGCGACGCTCGTCCACGCGGGACGGCTCGCCTCGCTCACCGTCGAGAGACTGGACGGCGCGAACGTCCTGGGCGATCACCACCCGTTCGCGGACGCCCTCGCCGAAGCCGGGTTCCACCTCACCCCGAAGGGGCTGAGGCTACGGCGGTGAGCCCGGCGATCCGCCGCCCCGAGGCGAGCCACCCGGCGTAGGATTCCCCGTTACGGGGGTCCTTCCCCCGGCGTGCGCGAGGGAGCCCACTCATGTCCGTCAAACGTCCAGCCTCGTCTTCCGGACTGCCCAGCTCCAGGGGTTCGACCTCGGTGATCGGGGTGGTGGCCTCGATCCTGATGCTGGTGGCGACGCTGACCGTCCTGACCCCGGCGACCCCGGCGGAGGCGGCCGTCCGGAGCTGCAACTCCTCGACGCCGGTCGCCAGCCGCCCGACCCTACGCCCCGGCGACACCGGCAGCTGCGTGCGCGTGCTGCAGAACCTCCTGCTGGCCAAGGGCTACGACATCGGATCGGCGTCCGCCACGGGCACCTTCTCGTCGGGCACCGACCTGGCGGTGCGGCGCTTCCAGTCCTCAAAGCTCGACCTCACCATCGACGGTGTCGTCGGCCGGGCGTCGTGGAACCGCCTCGTCAACGGCGGTGGCACGACGTACAGCATGTACCGGGGCCCGAACACCAGCTCCCGCGTCGTGCTGAGCTACGACGACTGCCCGGCCAGCCTGACAGCCTTCAGGACGACCGTCACCGCCGCGCAGGAGCTGGGCATCGCCCTCGTGCTCGCCCCGACCGGGAACTGTCTCTCAGCGGGCACGTTCGATGCCGCGTACGCCCGTGCGCGCGGGCACTACGTCATCAACCACTCGATCAGCCACCCGGACTTCACGACCGTGTCGAGCGCGACCATCCTGACCCAGCTGGGCGCGCCGGGGGTCGTCACGACCTACGGCCGTCCGCCGTACGGGGCGTACAACTTCACGACCCGCAACGCCTACGCCCGCAAGGGCATGCGGATCTGGCTGTGGAATGTCGACACCAGCGACTGGCGCGGCCGCACCCAGGCGGAGGTCGTCGACCACGTCGTGGAGTACGCCCGGCCCGGCGACACCGTGCTGATGCACATGAAGTGGAACGGCTTCAACGGCTCAGCGCTGGAGGACATGAAGTCGGGGCTGGCCGATCGGGGCATCGAGGTCTGCCGGAACTCCGGGGGCACCACCCCCACCCGGTTCAGCCGCGTGGAGTGCTGAGGACCGCGCTTGCCTGAGGGGGACACCGTCTGGCGCACGGCGCATCGTCTCGACGAGGCGTTCGCCGGCGAGACCCTGACGCGCACCGACCTGCGGTGGCCGGGGGTGTCGACGGTCGACCTCGCCGGACGCGTCACGCTCGGCGTGGTGCCCCGCGGGAAACACATCCTGCACCGGGTCGAGGGCGGCTGGACGATCCACAGCCACCTGCGCATGGACGGCTCCTGGCGCCTCGAGCCCACTGCGGTCCCGCCCGCCCCGCTGCGGGCGACGAAGGTGCGGGCCGTGCTCGCAACGGCCACCTGGACCGCCGTCGGCTGGTCCCTCGGCATGCTCGACATGGTCCGAACCGTCGACGAGGACTCCCTCGTCGGACACCTCGGCCCCGACGTCCTCGGGGAGGACTGGGACGCCGAGCGTGCGGTCGCGAACCTGCAGGCGTCCGGGGCGGACACGCTGGCGTCCGCGCTGCTCGACCAACGCAACCTCGCCGGCATCGGAACCATGTGGGCCGCCGAGTCGCTGTTCTGCGAGCGGATGAACCCCTTCGACGCCCCTGCCGACGTGCCCCCCGAGCGGCTGCGTGCCCTGGTCGAACGCGCCCGCCGGATGATCAGCGCGAACCGAGCTCACGCGGTGCCGTCGAGCACGGGCATCCGCCGTCCCGGCCACGAGACCTATGCCCACGGGCGAAACAACCGGCCCTGCCGCGTGTGCGGCACCCCGATCCGGATCACCTGGGTCGGACCGCCCGGCCAGCAGCGCACCCTCTACCACTGCCCACGCTGCCAGGGCGTCGGAGAGGGGTGACGGCTGAGAGGGGTGCCCGGAGGCACCTGCGCAACGGACGCCGGGGGGCCTAGTCTGGGCCCATGACCTCGATGGTGTTCGACGACGTCGTCATCCGCCGCCATCCGACCGGGACAGCCCGGGACACGCTGGCAGCCCAGCTGGCCGTGGCCTCCGCCCATCCGTGGCGGGAGGTCCTGAACGCCCCGCTCAGCGCAACCCCCGTGGCGGCCCCCGACGGCGCGCTCCTGACGCTCTGGCCGCGCCTGGAACCCCTCGAGGAGACCGGCACGCTCCCGTGGTGGCACGCAGGCGCACACCTCGCCGCTCTCCACCGGATGCCGGTCCCGGACGCGCTGGGCGAGCACCTGGGCCGGGAGGCCGTCACGGCGGCCGTCCAGCGCGCCAGCCTGCTCAAGCCCGGCGGCGCCACCGACGTCCTCCGCGAACTCGGCCTCGCCCTGCTCGACACGTGGCCCCAGCCGACCTGGCGCAGCGTCGTCCACGGCGACTGGAACTTCTCCCGCATCGGACGCCCACCCGGCCACGACGTCTGGCTTCTCGACGGTCTCGACCGCCTCGGGGTCGGCGACCCGGCCTGGGATCTCGGAGGCCCGGCCGGCCTCTTCGCCGTGGGGCTCATCGACGAGGCCGCCTGGCAGGCGTTCCTGAACGGCTACCGGTCCTCCGGCGGCCCCGCCCCCCGCCCCGGGGCACCCTGGGAGGCTCTCGAGCACCCGGCCCGGTGCGCCGTGTTCCAGGCCGCCGTACAGGAGATCGCCCGCGACGAGGTCCACCGCAGCGAGCTCGCCGAGGTCCTGCTGGAGGCGTGCATGAAGATGATCAGGCCCCACGGATGAGCGACGACCCCTTCACCTGCCCCCAGTGCGGGGCGCCGATGTACGACGACGCGCGCCGCGGCGTCCGCTTCCATCGGTGCGCGCAATGCCGGGGCGTGTTCGTGGAGTACTCCGTCTTCGAGGCGCTGCTGCCGGGAAACCAGCCGCTGATCGCGGAGCCCCCGCCCGAGCACGGGTACCCCGTCCACTACCCCCAGCAGGACCATGGCCACGCCCGTTCTCGCCCCCGGCCGACCTTCGGCCCCGGGTGGGGCGGGACTGCACTGGCACGCGGCACTCGTCCGGACGCGGCGGGGCTGCTCTGGGGACGGTGAGGTGACCGCGACCCGCGTCGTCCAGGACGCCACCTCGTGGCGGCGGGCGGCTCGGGTGGGTACCGTCGAGCCATGTCGAATCCGCCGCACGCGCTTCGCCGCCGAGGCGCCGCCTGGGGAGCTGCGGCGACCGCCGTGCTCCTGCTGGCGACGGCCTGCTCGGGCCCCAACCGTCCGGAACCGCCCTTCCCCTCCCCCTCCCCAAGCGCCACCCCGTCAGCAACCCCCGTCCTCGTGATCGGCACCGTGGACACCGGGAGCCAGACCCAGACCCTCGCGTTGCGGCACCTCGCCACCACGTCGGGCAACGTGCTGGCCCGCATCCAGGACGGCACGCAGCTCGAGATCCACTGCACGGTCACCGGCCAGGGCATCGAGGGCACCCAGGGCTCCACGACCGTCTGGGACGAGGTGCTCTTCGAGGGCCGGACGGGCTACGTGTCGGCCGCCTACCTCCGGTCAGGAACCGACCCCACGATCCCCGTCTGCGCGGCCCGACCCACCCAGGTGGCGACACCCCTGCCGTTGCCCGCGGAAGTCACGTCCGACCCCGGCGCCCGGATCGTCGCGCTGGCCCGCAGCCAGCGCGGCGTCGCCGAACGGCGCAACGAGTGCAATCCGTACGGGCCCTGCGTCCCCTGGGACGCCTCGTTCGCCACGTGGGTGTGGCGCCAGGCAGGGCTGGACGCGCCCGAGACGACGAGCGCGGCCGAGCTCTACCGGTGGGGGGAGCGCCAGGGTCGCGCGTACACGGGCCTGGACGACGTGACCCCGGGCGACCTCGTCCTGCACGGGACCGGGCCCGAGGCCACGCAGCGGGTGGACATCCTGATTGAGGCGCACCCCGACCGCCTGCGGGTCATCGGCGGCGATGCCGACGACCGCGTCGTCGAGCGGGACGTGTACCGCGACGACGTCTACGGCTGGGTCGACGCCCGCTGATCAAACGGGGGCTCGCGAAACGGAAGGGCTTCCTGAAACGTGGGGGCTCCTGAGGGATGATCCCAGGGGCCGGCCATCCTGCTGCGGTTCACCCTGCCATGCGGCAAACTGGCGACGTGGAACGCTTGATCGAAGGTGTTCCCGGAATGGCAGCCGAGGTCTGGGTGCAGGATCGGGGGGGCGGGCCGTTGCGACTGCGCGGCACCGTGGTCATCGAGGACCTCTCAGCCGTGCTCACCAGCATCGCGGCAGGGTCGGGTGCGAACGGCCCCCTCAACCCTGTGACCCAGTACATCCTCACGGAGGCCGCGAACCATCTGGCTGACCGGCTCCTCGAGGCGACCATCACGGGCCGCGAGCGGGCGGACTCCGTCCCGCGGATCCTCTCCAGCGCCCTCGGCCACCAACCCTTCATCGAAACCACGCTCGGCATGAGCCAACACCAGATGCTCCGCCGGTGGCCGCTGGCGACCGACTGGTACTCCGACGTGGTCAGGTACGTCATGCGGCCGGCGCGCTTCGACGCGGTGTACGCGGCGGCGTCCGCCAACATGGACGCCTGGACCCGGGGCACCTTCGGGGACTTCATGCGCAGCTTCGGGGAGAACATCTTCGAGCGCCGCGAAAACCCGCGGGTCTTCCGGGTCGTGGAGGCGTTGCAGGCACTGTGGCCGGAGTACCCGCCCGTCAAGCAGGCCACGAACGTGAACCGGCAGCAGGTCGAGGAACTGTGGGTCCCTCTGTACGAGCGGGCCATGGAGTGCTACAAGTTGCGACTGCGCCCGGAGGTGGACATCCACGAGGTCGCGTGGGCCTTCAACGCCCTGCAGTCCCGGGAGAACCTCGAACGCCTCGCCGACCCCGAGATGCCCTATCACGTGGAGCCCGACGGGACGCGCTGGTCGCTGTCAGCCAGCGCCGCCCTGATGCTGGTGGCCGGCGCCGTCACCGACCACGACGGCCACATGCTGTCCCCCGTCGAGCTCCGCGACCGCCGCCCCCGCGCCTGAGCCCGGGCCCTCGGCGGGTTGCACCCGGGCCCTCGGCGGGAGTGGTCGCTAGGAGCCTGCTGAACAAGGCGTCTATCTGACGGCGGGTTGGACGTGGGTGGCG
>CAZZGU010000118.1:0-7857 GCA_964653755.1 uncultured Nigerium sp.
GGACCCCAGTCCCTCCGCCGCGTGGGCGGGCCGACGATGCCCTCCAGAGCGGCGTCGATCTCCGCCAGGCCCTGCGACTCGCTCGTGGCCCGCAACTCAAGATCGCCCTCGTCGGTGCGCAGGTGCGTCGCGACGACGGGCACCAGGGTCGACCGCCAGGCCAGCACCGCCTCGCGGGGGATCCACCTGGTCCCCGGCGCCGCCTGCATCTCCGCGAGCGGACGACTCAACACCTCGTCCACCCGCTCCGACTGCCGCGCCACCGACTGGTCACCCAGCATCGTCCGGCCCAGCGTCGCGCCCGACGGCACGAGCAGGATGCCGCTTGTCCACACGAAGGCGTCGTAGCTGCCCTTGCCGTCGAGCTTCAGCAGCGTCGCGACGACCAGGCACTCGGGCAGGGGCTCGGGGGCGTCCTCGCCCGGCGTCCGCGCCAGGTCGAGCCCGCGCCGCTCGAGCAACTCGGCGAGCGCACCCACCCGGTCGGCCGAGCCGACGGCGTCCGCGGTCAGGGACCCCACGTCGATCCGGCTGCCGTCGTGGTCGACGACGTCCGGGGCGGCGTCCCAGCGCACGCGCGCCTGCGCCCCACTCTCGAACAGGGCGCACCGCACCAGAGCGGCCAGCAGGTCGGCAGGATCCTCGTCGTCGGGCTCCTCACTCGCCTCGCGCTGCAGCTGGCCCAGCGCGCCGCCTGCCGGGCGTGCGAGCTCGTTGAACAACTGTCCGTAGCTGGCCGGCGGGGCGTCGTCGGGGACTCCGGGCAGCGCGATCGCGGCCGCCAGCCCCGCCATCGCCTGCCGCGTGGCGAGCGGGACGCCGTCGCGCACCAACTCGTCCCAGCTGGTCACGGGCAGCGGCTCGACGAAGAGCTCACCCTCCAGGGCCAGGAGCGCCGGCTGGCCACCCGTCCACAGGGCCAGCGCCGGACGCGTGTCGTCCGGCAGCCCCGCGTCTGGAAGCTCAGTGAGCGATGCGATGCGCTCCGCGGTGGTGGTGTTCGCGTCCCACCAGCCCGGCTCCTCAGCGGCGAGGGCCTCGTCGGCGGCCGCGGCGAGGTCGGGCCGGGCGGCGTCCTCGAGGAGCCGCAGCCCCTCCGCGATGGACGCCCGCCGCCCGACGCTCGGGAAGAGGCTGACGTACTCGCTTTCGAAGGTGTCCCACATCACCTCGAGTTCGGTCGCGCGACGCAGGGCGGACGCCGCCGTGTGCGGAGTCGTCATCGCAGCCGCGAGCCGGTCGGCCTCCTCGCCCCATTGACGCTCGACGAAGCCGATCGCAGCGGCGTGGATCCAGCGCAGCGGCCACAGGAGCCAGCCCAGCGGGCCGCTGCCCTGGTCGTAGATGCGCTCGAGTCGCTCGTGGACGGCGAGGAGCGCGCCCACCCCCGGCTCGCGCACGGTGCGGTACCGCGCGATCGTGTGGGCCATCACCGAGCGCAGTTCGCCCGCCGTCATCCGGACCAGGAGCGGGTAGCCGAGCACCAGGCCCCATCCACTTCGCGTCCGGGCCCCGCCCGCGGACGGGGCGTGCAGAGTCGTCAGCGACTCGGGGCGCGTGGCCCCGAGCCGATCTGCGAGGTCATCGATCTCGCGCCAGAGCACAGGCTGGGCCTCGCGCGTCAGCGGGACGCCCTCGGGCGCCGGCTGCGGGGCACGCAGGCCCCCGACGATCGCTGCCACGAACCCGACGAGCAGCCCGGTCGTCACGTAGGTGGCCCAGGTTGTGTCCGTGGACCAGCTCCACACGGTCAGCGCCACCAGGACGGCGGCGAAGACCAGGGGGAAAGCGACGATCAGCGCCAGGGCAACCGGCGCGCGCAGGGACCTCACCGCGTCATCGTAGCCACCGGGCCGGTGCCCGCTCTCGGCGGCTCAGCGCCGCGGAGGGTACCTTCGCCGCATGACGAACGAGAACAAGACCCAGCCGACGGATGAATCGGTCGACGCCTTCATCAGCAGGGCCGAGCCCGCCGGGCGGCGTGAGGACGCCGTCGTGCTCAAGGAACTCATGGACCGGATCACCGGCGAGCCCGCCGTGATGTGGGGCGACAGCATGGTCGGCTACGGCACCTACCACTACCGCGGCAGGTCGGGGCGTGAGGGCGACTGGTTCGTTGTCGGGTTTGCGCCTCGCAAGGCGTCCATGTCGCTGTACGGGCTGCAGTACCCCGGCGCCGACGCCCTCCTCGACCGGCTCGGGCCCCACAAGCGCGGCGCCGGCTGCGTGTGGGTCGGACGCCTGTCGCGGTTGGATCTGGGAGTACTCGAACAGCTCATCCGGGACGCCTGGGCGTCGAGCTGAGCTCCGGCGAAGCCCCGAGTCGGCCCCGGGCATCCACAATGCGGAAGATTGCGCAGCAACTACGCTGCGTGATCTTCCGCATTGTGTAGGCGGCGGCATCGCGGGCACGGTGCCAGCACGCCCGTCCAGCCATGCGTGTGCAGCACGGACTCGATCTGCCGCGCCACCAGGCACGGGATCTCGGTCACGTCGGCCCACCCGTAACGCAGGGTGGCGCGCCGGTTGACGACGTGGTAGTTGTCGCGGTCCATGTCCCGGAACCGGTCTTCGCCCTCGTGCCCCAGCCGACCGTCGAGTTCAACGATGACCAAGCCGCCCAGATACTCCACGTCGGTGCGGTATCGCAACCCCCGAACCTGGCGTGCTCCCGCCGGCAGGCCGTGCGCCCGTTCGACGTCCTTGCGGAAGAGCCGCTCCAGCTCGCTGTGGACGCCGTCCTGATGGTCCTGCAGCAGCGCCTTGACCAGCCTGCGCTGGGGATACCTTTGCCGCGCGGCAAGGGCTTTTGTGATCGCGGAGGCGCTCGTGCGGGGACTGTGCAGGGCTGCACTGATCCACTTCGCAGTGTGGCTCGGGTCTTCGAGGCACAGGTCCAGGATCGTGTCGGGAAGCGGGGTGCGCGGCAGTGCGCCACTTGACTCGGGAAGGTGACGGGTGCGGATGAACTGCCAGCGACCACGCCTCGTGATGCGCACCTCCTCGGGGACGAGCACGTCGATCAACCCGGGCGGGTCGGGGTGAATGCCCCAGACATGTGCGGCAGCCGTTCGGCAGAGCATGGCCCGGTCGCCGCCGATCAGGATGCCACCCCAAGCCAGTGACAGCCACGGTGCCCGGTTTCCGTTGGTGAAGTAGAGGCCGGGCTCCAGAGGCGTCCAGGTCTGCTGGGCCAGGAGTCGATCCAGCACGGAGCGGGTCAGTCCGAGGCCAAGTGCCTGTTCGCGGGTCACGACGTCGGCCTGCTCGGCAGCGAGTCGGCGCAGTTCTTCGGGGATTGAGGTGCGGGGGTACACGCCCCAAGCTTGACCTGTCGGTGCGCCCCGGAGCCAACGGCGATGACGGTTCTGTGGATAACTCCCGGCACTCGCCCACGCTCTGTGGATGACGCAGTGCGGCGACGTACGCCTTCCGCTCACTGCGGAAGATCGCACAGGGTAGTCCCTGCGCGATCTTCCGCAATGTGCAGACGACCGCGGCCCACTCTCAGCGCACCGCCACCGCAGCGTCGTACCAGGTCAACACCCGCTCCTCACCGAACGGCCAGACCGCCGCCAGCAGGACGGACGCCGCGGCCTCCGCCGGGTCCTTGCCGAAGGCAGGCAGCCCGGGAATCAACATCCCCGCGGACGCCGCGCGCACGGGCGCGTCGTCGGGCAGGCCAGCGAGGCGGCGGGCCGCGGTGATCCCGGCATGGAGGTCGCCCAACTCGTCCACGAGGCCGCGTTCGAAGGCGTCCGCGCCGCTCCAGATCCGCCCGCGACCCAAGTCGTCCACACGCTCGGGCGACAGTCGGCGTCCGGTGGCGACGCGCGCGACGAAGCGGGCGTAGACCTCCTCCATCATGCGCTCGGCCCAGGCGCGTTCGGCGTCCGAGAAGGGCCGATTCGGCGAGCCGAACAGCGCCAGGTCGCGCCCGAGCGTCTCGGGGTTGCGGCCGAGGCGTTCGTTGAGTTCGGTGAGCACGGGCTTGCCGACGAGCACGCCGATGCTGCCAGTGAGGGTGAAGGGGCTTGCCACCACGTGGTCGGCCTGGGCGAGCACGTAGTAGCCGCCCGACGCGGCCACCTCACCCATGACGGCCACGACCGGCTTGGTGCACCGGGCGACGGCCCGGCCGATGACGTCGGAGGCGAGCGCCGATCCGCCGCCGGAGTCCACGAACAACACGATCGCCTTCACCAGCTCGTCGCGCTCGGCGCGGCGCAACGCGGCGACCACAGTCTCCGAGCCCGCCGTCGGACCGGTCAGCAGCCCGCCGGTCGGCCGGCTGCGTCCCGACACGATTGCCCCAACGACGGGCACCACGGCGACCCCCGGCTCCTTCTTCGCGCGCCGGTGCGCCGCGAACTGGTCGCGGACGAGCTCCAGCGACCGGGACCAGTCCTGGTCGGCAGGCACCGCGATCTCGTCGTCCCAGGCGATGCGGCTGAGCAAACCCGCCTCCAGCAGCTGCTGGGCGTTCGTGAAGCCGGCGTCCAGGGGCGCGGTGTCCGTGCCGGGGGCGACGGCCGCCAGCCACGACCGCTCGGCCGAGTCCAGGTAGGCGGTCAGCTGCTCGCGCTCGTGGGCGTCCATGTGGTCGTCGGAGAAGCGCGTGAGCGCGGACTTGTACTCGCGGATGCGCAGGTTCTCGAACCGGACGCCGCGGCGTCCCAGGAGTTCGCCGTAGTAGACGCGCTCGACGGCGAAGCCCGGCAACAAGACCTCGGCCGACTCCGGGGCCACCACCTCGTCCAGCTCGGCGGCGACCAGCAGGCTTCTCATGGAGATCTGGGGCAGGTAGGCCACCACACGTTTCGACCCCTGCAGCCGGCCCAACGCCCGTCCGATCGCCTCGCTCGTGGCGAGCCCGGCGGTGAGCTCGACCACGCGGACGAGGACGCCGGTGATCGAGTCGGTCCGGCCAAGTTGGTCGAGGCGCTCGGTGAGCCCCTGGAACGATTCGCCGCGCTGGAGCAGCGCCGCGACGTCGTGGGAATGGTGGGTGGGGTAGGCGCCCGAAAGATCCACGATCGCCCAGGTGGCGGCGTCCTCTCCGGCGCCCCGCCCGAGCGCGGCGCGAAGGAGTGCGGGCAGATCGGTCATGGAAGTCATCGGCATGCCACCACGGTACGCGGGCGCCGGAGTGGGGCGATCCCCGGCGGGCTCGGCTCTTGCCGGGTCGCGGTGAGCGTGTTTGACTGACTTCCTTGGCCAGGAGGAGGACACCATGACTGAGCAGCGTCCGGCAGAGGAAGAAGTCGACGGCGGCGATATCGCGTCGGGTTTCGGGGATTCGGAAGTCCACGGTGAGGTCTCGGACGAGAAGGCCCAGCACATGCTGCATGACCGTCCGGACACGGAGGCTGGGGCGCCCGAGAAGGAGTAGACGCGTCAACCCGGGACGTCGGTCGGGATCTCGTGGCGGTAGGTCCAGGAGGTCAGCGCCGTGCCGAGCATCGCGAGCAGCACGCCGAGGAAGATGTGCGGCGCGGTGACGCCCGCGTCCCCGAGCGCGTACTGAGCGGCCGCCGCGACGGCCACCAGGACAGCGAGCGCGACGTTGACCGGTCCCGCCGAGCGTCGCAGGACGAGGTAGACCACGGCTGACCCGATGCAGGCCGCCAGCGTCACCCATGCCCCGATCTGGTGGTGCAGCCGATACCCGGGGTCGTCGCCAAGGAAGGCGGCCGCCCAGCCTGCCTGGCCGATGATGCAGCTGAGCACCACGGTCGCGGCGCTGCGCAACACGATGAGGTGCGGGTGCGGCAGGGGAGGAAGTGCCATCCCCACACTGTGCCAGACCGGCTTGACGGCCTCCGCTATCGTGCGCGCATGGTGCACCTTCCACGGCCGGATCCGACCGGCCCCGGCCAGGAGTCCGTCTGGGACTACCCCCGTCCGCCCGCTCTGCGCCGCTGCACGCTGCCGATCGAGGTCATCCTCGGCGGCGAGACGATCTGCCGGACGTCTGAGTCGTGGCAGGTCCTCGAAACCAGCCACCCGCCGACCTACTACCTACCCCGCGCCAGCTTCATCGCCGGTGCCCTGACCCCGGCCGCCGGGGCCTCGTTCTGCGAGTGGAAGGGTCAGGCGCGCTACCTCGACGTGCACGGTGGCGACCGGACGGCCCCGGCTGCAGCGTGGTATTACCCGCGTCCGACAAGCACATTCGCCGTCTTGGTCGATCATGTGGCCCTCTACGCCGGTGCGATGGATGCCTGCTTCGTGGGCGGCGAGCGCGTCGTCCCGCAGCCGGGCGGCTTCTACGGTGGCTGGATCAACTCGACGGTCACCGGTCCGTTCAAGGGCGTGCCCGGCAGCACCGGGTGGTGATGTTGTGACAATGCGGAAGATCGCGCAGGGACTACCCTGCGCGATCTTCCGCATTGTGCAGACGGCGGCACTGACGAGTGCGCTGTCCGGCACCTTGTCGGCCGGTCCGGGCTCTGCGGAGGCTAGGGCTCCTCGCGTTCCCGCCAGAAGTCGCGCGTCTCGATGAGGCGCTGCCGACCGGCGGCAGTCAGCAAACCCAGCTGCACGATGTGGTCCGGATCGCTCGGCCAGCCGGCCACCAGCGACGAGTTGTGTTCCTGCGACCAGCCGCTTTCCCGCGCCGCCTGACTGAAGGTCGCGACCCGGGAACTCGGTGCGCCGGTCAACCCGAAGTCCGCGGCGATCGACTTCTGCGTGACGCGCTCCCCGTTCATCCCGGCGACAAGGAGCGCCACGGCACAGGCGGCCGTGGCGTCCGACGCGCGCCGACGGAAGATGTCCGGACGGGTCGCCGCCACCCGGGCGAGCAGCCGGCGTCCGGCCGTGCGGAACTCGACCCCGAACCGCGCGCCCGCGATCTCGTCGAACAGCGTGAGGGCCGCCCCGACCTTGGGGTGGATGTCGTGTGGAATGCCCGTCCAGCCGAACGGCTCGTCGGGCAGGGGCACGGTGTCGAGGGAGTCCAGCACGTCTCGGCCGCCCACTCGATCGGCAAGCAGACCCAGGACCGACGGGATGGACCAGGCCGGCTCGTCGACGACCGGGTAGTCCGTCCCGCCTGCGGGGAGCAACCGCAGCGCCCATTCCAGCAAGGGGCGTGCCATCGGCCAACTCTCGGTCTCGATCGGCGGTTCGACCGCGGCTGCCCGGTCGACCGACCCCTGGACGCGAGCGCGCGCCTCGGCCGGGTCTGCTGTTGTGACCGTCAACCCCACGGTCACGCCCGCCAGTTCCACCAGGCGCGCCAGCGGTTCCGGCACCACCAGCGCGTCGACCAGGACGTGGCCGAACGTCACGTCGATCAAGGCCGCCAGCGTGAGGACGATGTCGTCGGGCCAGACGAGCTCCAGCATGTACTGCTCGGTCTCGCCGGTGTCGTCCTGGACGAGCTGGACTCCGCCCACCCGCACCTCATCGAACCTCGAAAGCCAGGAGGGCAGGTGGTGCCGCCGGGAGGCCAGCGTGCGGCCGATCGTCAAGCGCTCGAGATCGTTCGGAGTGAGGTGCTGCCACACGGTGAGGATCGCGGTCGTCTCGACGGCGTCGACCTCGGTCAGCGCGGCCAGGAAGTCGCGGCGGGGAGGAGCGTCCGGAGCGGGCTGCCGCTCGTCGAACACTGCGAGCAGGCCGGAGGTCTGTGCGAGCAGGTCGATCGGGTGATCGGCCGCCAGCGCCGACGCGAACTCATCGGTCAGGGACGGCGGTGCGTCGTGGTCCGCGGGAGGGCGGTGGGTGGGCGTCCGGCTGGGGCGTCGATGGGTGGGGCGCCGGTCTCGGTCCTGGGGTCGCGTCACGTCTGGAACTCTAGGAGCCTGCTGAACAATCTGTCCGCGTGCCCACGGGACTGACCGGCAGCTG
>CAZZGU010000119.1:0-351 GCA_964653755.1 uncultured Nigerium sp.
TCCGGAACCACCGAGAACGTCGGGCTCGCCGAGATCGAGGCCTGGGGCACCGTCGCCAACGCCACCAACATGGCGCGGGCGAGCGGCGTCAGCGCCACGGCGTCCAGCCAGGATTCCGGCAGCGGGCAGACGGCAGCCAAGTCCGTCGACGGCGCGGCCACCGGGTACCCCACCGACTACACCCGTGAGTGGGCGACGGTCGGCGGCAAGGACGGCAGTTAGCTCCAGCTGAACTGGAACAAGCCCGTCTCGCTGAACAAGGTCGTCCTCTTCGACCGGCCGAACGACGCCGACCAGATCACCGGTGGCACCCTGACGTTCTCCGACGGGACCACGCAGGCCTTCGGCGCC
>CAZZGU010000119.1:449-7857 GCA_964653755.1 uncultured Nigerium sp.
TTCGGCGCCCTCAACAACGACGGCACGGGGACGACCATCACGTTTGGCTCCCGCACCACCACGAGCCTGCGGATGACCATCACCCACGTGTCCGGGACGACCGAGAACGTCGGGCTCGCCGAGATCGAGGCCTGGGGCAGCGCCTGACCCCGGCCTGAGTACCGCACGAGGCACCTCCTTTGGGAGGTGCCTCGTGGCCTGTCCGCCCGCCGAGGGCCTGCGCTATTTCTGCCGAGGGCCCGCGTTATCCGCGCCGAGGGCCCGCCTTACGTCCGCCGAGGGCCCGCGTTATCCGCGCCGAGGGCCCGCCCTACTTCTGCCGAGGGCCCGCGTTTCGGACGCCGAGGGCCCGGGTTTTCCCCGCAGAGGGGAGCCCAGTGAGGAACTCGACCCTTGAGCGCCATCAATAGAGCAGTTCAAGCGCCACCGGATCTCGTCGTTGAGCGCTACCGAGTTGTGGCCTCGAGCGCCGCCCCAGGAACATGGCGGGAGTCACACTCAGGTCGGCGAATCGCTCGAGGGCGCGTGTAGGCGAAGCCTGCCCGCGACAGCATTCACTTCCCTCGCATAGGCTGATTCATCGCGTGATTCGGTTCCCTATGTGGGGGCGAGGGCGCTCATCGCTAACAGATTCATCAGGCCGGTGGTGCTCAAACGCAATACCGCTGGCGCTCACAAGGCCACATACGAACGCGTTGAAGAGAAGTACGGTCACCGACGCGATCCCCGACAGGATCGTCAACCGATCCCACCTCATCCAGATCCAAGGCGACTCCACGCGTCGACACAGCCGACCAACCCGATAACTACGACCCGTTCGGAGCCTCACCCACAGGCTCCGAACGGGTCGTTACCACACCCCCGGAACCCCGTTACCCCCCGGAACGGAATACACGTACTCCAACCCCCGAATTTCCAGGTGGCATTCCAACCGTGGGCGGCTGCCCGAGGGCGAGATGAAGTGGACCGTTTCCGTTGCTCGGGCGGTTGGCCTGTCTCCCCTTCACCCAAGAACCCGACCCTTGGCGGAGATAGCGCAGGCCCTCGACACGAATAGCGCGGGCCCTCGACACAAATAACGCAGGCCCTCGACACAAATAACGCGGGCCCTCGGCGGATGGGGGGGTCACTCGGCGTAGGTCTTCAAGACCTCCTGCAGCGGGATCCGCTCGATCTTGCGCCGACTGGCCCAGGTGCCGGCCAGGAAGATGGCCACGAGCACGGTCAGTCCCTTCAGCACGCTGATGGGCTGGAACTCCAGCGGTACGACGAGTCCGTACTCCTGCAGGAACACGTCCATGAGGCCCCCCAGGATGGCCAGCGCGATCGGGAGGCTGAGCGCATAGGACAGCAGCGAGTAGACGAAGTAGCTGTCCAGGATCATCGAGTTGACCTCGCGTCGGGAGTATCCGAGCACCTTCAACAGCGAGATCGAGTAGAAATTCCGCTCCACGGTGAAGGCGGTGAGGACGAACAGGATGCTCGCCGCGATCGTCGCAGCGGCCCCGATCATGATGTTGATCATGAAGGACGAGTAGGTCGCCATGGCCTGGGACTGCTCAAGCAGCCCCTCCTTGCTGATGACGGCGCCGTAGAACTGCTCGGACGGCTCTTCGACCGCGTAGATGCCGGTGTACAGGCGGTTGGTCCTCCCCTCGGAGACGATGCCGCTCAACGTGCGGATGTCGAGGTACACGGTGTCACCCGAGTACTCATCGGCGACGCCCGCGACCTTGAACGCGTGGTCGTCTGCGTTCACGCGGAACCGGAGTTCATCGCCTTCCTCCAGGCCGAATTTCAGGCTCAGGCTCTGGCTGATCACGGCCTCGTGACGGATGAGCCCGGTGATGTTGCGTCCGCGGCTGTCGTGCAGGTTGTAGAGGACGTTGTCGGGCTCCAGCCCCTGCAGGGTCACCACGCGTTCGCCGACGTACGCGTACGGGTAGGAGAGGAACTTCTCGTCCCCGGGCCGCGGGTCGGGAACCCGCTTGGTGGCGTCCACGTAGGCCTGATAGCGGTAGTCGACGCTCGAGAGGGGCCCCACGGTCATGCGGTCGATCATTCCTCCCATCATGAAAGCGAAGGTGATGAGCAGCGTGGAGAACATGATCCCGATGAAGAACACCAGGAAGCTCCCGGTGCTGCGGATGGCATGGAGGTACTTGAACTTCGTGGTCCCCTTCGCGCCCCGGAGCAACGAACTGACGACCCTGGTCAGCGTGTTGATGGACGACGATTCGTGCGGCTTGAGCAGGGCGAGGGGACCCTCCCCCAGCATCCGGTAGATGACCGCCCCCGAGAAGGCCGCGAAGAAGAACAGGGGCACGAAGATCGCGGTCGCGAACACCGTGGGGCTCTGGGCGATCTCGGCCTGCGGCAGCAGGTAGAACTCCAGGTACATCTGCTTGAGTGGTTCGGCGAACCAGGAGCCCAACACGTACCCGACGATCAGCATCACGAACGCCATCGCCACGACCGACGTGAAGTAGGGCACGGCGATCTCGCCCCTCCGGTAGCCCATCGCTTTGAGGATGCCGATCTGCCCCCGCTCGGCGCTCAGCAGGTTCGACATCATGATCGACACGATCAGCACGGCGATCGCGGCGATGAAGATGCTGAGTCCCAGCGACATGACCCGCCCCTGCGTGAGTTCCTCGTAGATCGCGCCGCTGCGCATGTTCGTCGTGGTCGGGATGATCTGCGTCACGAACGGCAACAGGTCGGAGTCGAAGGCGGTGTCGATGGGCTCGTCTGTGCCGGTGACGCCCGCGAGTCGGTGGCTCTCGTCGGCGTCCACGTCGGCGTACGCCGCGTCACTGAGGAGGACCAGCGGCTGCAGGCCGGTGTCGATGTTGAAGCTGTCGTCGAACGTGGTCAGCGTGTAGTCGGGGAACAACACGTTGCCCGTGACCCGGTACCAGCGGCCCTTCATCTCGAAGGAGTCGCCCAGTGCGATCCCGTTCTTCTCGGCGTAGATGCGGTTCAGCGCGATCTCGTCCTTCCGGGACGGTTTGGCGCCCGCCTCCAGAAAGGAGAGGTTGATGCGCTCGGCGTCCAGGGCGACCAAGGCGGTGTTCTGGCGACGGTTTCGTTCGAAGTCCACGATCTTGACGCTGCGGAGCTCCAGCGACACCCCGGGGTACAACTCCTCGAACTGCTTGATGCGGCCGTCCATGAGCCGCGCGAACGTGGCAGGCTCGCTGCGCTTGATCTCGGCCAGGCTCCAGACGCCCCGGGACGCCAGCCCGCGCGCCAGCGGCGAGCTCGCCTCCTCCGGGGTCAGGACGCTCAGCATCTCCACCGAGAAATCCTCCTGGGCGCCTTCCGCCAGGTAGGAGGTGGTGGGTTCCGCGATGCCGCCGAGGCCGTAGGACATCATCGTGTAGATCATCGAGCTGAAGATCACGATGACGCCGATGGCGGCCAGCTGCATCCACTTCTGGCGCAGCGTCGTGAGGACGTTCCTGAAGAGCATGGCCGACCGCCCTAGCCCCACTCCACGTCCTCGGCGTCAACCGTCACGTCGTTGTGCACGACCTCGGTGATCGCGCCGGAGTTCATCCGGATGACCTTGTCGGCCATCTGGGCGATGCCGTTGTTGTGGGTGATGACGACCACGGTCTTGGCGAACCGGCGGTGCAGGTCCTGGAGGGCCCTGAGCACACGCTTGGAGTTCATCTCGTCGAGCGCCCCCGTGGGTTCGTCGCAGAAGATGACGTCCGGGTTCTTCGCCAGGCTCCGGGCGACCGAGACCCGCTGCTGCTCGCCGCCGGAGAGCTGCCGGGGGTACTTGTTGCGGGCCTCCGAGAGCCCCACGCCGCCCAGCAGTTCGTCGATGTCAAGCGGGTCTGGGCTCAGGTCGGCGGCGATCTGGACGTTCTCGGCCGCGGTCAGGTTCTGCAACAGGTTGTACTGCTGGAAGATGAACCCCAGGTGGCGGCGCCGGAAGGCGGTGAGCTCGTCCTCGTCGAGGTCGGTGAGGCACACGTCGCCGAAGGTGATCGTCCCGGAACTCACCGTGTCGAGCCCGCTGATGACGTTGAGCAGGGTGCTCTTGCCGCTGCCGCTGGGCCCCAGGATGACGACGAACTCGCCCTCCTCGATGGTCAGGTCGACGTCGTGGAGGGCGACCGTTTCGATCTCGCCGCTGACGTAGACCTTGGAGACGTCGCGCAACACCAGGGCGCGCCCACCGCGTCCGGCCCCCGACGCCGGGGCTTCCTCAAGGCGGACGGCGCTGGGCGCCACTAGCGCCCTCCTCCAGCGATCCGGACGGTCGTCCCGTCGGTCAGGGACGCGTCGGGGTTGGCGACGCAGTCCTGGCCCTCGTCGAGGCCGTACAGCACCTCGACGTGGTCAGGGGTGACGATGCCGGTCCGGATGAAGACCTTCGACACCCGGTTGCGGTCGTCGACGACGAACACGTAGGGCCGCGCGGTTCCGGGCTCGGTGCGGACGGCCTCCGCGCCGACCTGGAGGGCGGCGTCCTTGTCGTCGAGGAAGATCTCGGCGTCCGCCTCGAAGCCGATCCGGAGGGTGTCGTCGGGGTCGAGGATCGAGATGCGGACGGTGATCTTGGGGTCCTGATCGGCGGATGTCGCCGACCGTTCGGCGACCGGGGACACCTCGGCGACCGAGCCCTGGTAGGTCGTCCCGATGTCCTGCAGGACGACGGAGGCGCGCTGGCCGGGCGTGAGGCCCGCGCTGTCGGCCTGGCTGACTTCGGCGGACGCCACGTAGCCGAACGTCCCCTCCACGACGATGAGGTCGCCGAGCTCCGGGTACTGGCCGCCCTCGGCGTCCACCCGGGAGACGACGCCGTCCACGGCGGCGCGCAGGTTCCCCTCGGAGATCTTGTCGAACAGGTAGCGGACGTTGGCGTTCAGGAGGTCGACCTGGCTGCGCTGGTTGGAGACCCGCTCGGTGCCGGACTGCCGCGTGTGGGACGCCGCGGTCTGGGCGTTGGCGAGGGCCGACTCTGCGCTGCTCACGGCCCGCTCGGCGTCCCCGACGGCCTGTTCTGCGGCTCGTCGTTCGGCGTCGGTGGCGAGTTCCACGCGCTCGAGGGCGGTCTCGGCGCTCGCCAGCGCGGTGGCGGCGGCCGTGGCGCCCTGCTCGGCGACGGTGATGCTGGAGTCGGCGGTGGTCTCGGCGGTGCCGAGAGCGACCTTCGCGCTGGCCAGCGTTGTCCCGGCGGCGTCGAGGGCGTAGCGGAGCGCCGGGCACTGGGCGTCGAACTGCGCTTGGGTGATCAGGCCGGCGTCGAGCTGCTGCTTGAGGAGCGCGAGGTCCCGTTCGGCCCTGTGGTAGGCGTCCTGGGCGGCGTCCACGGCGATGCGGGCCTGGCGGACGCCGTCCTCACCCAGCTTTTCGGCGGTGGAGAGGGCCGACTCGGCGGCGGCGAGGTTCGCCCGCGCGCCGTCGACAGTGATCTCGGCCTGCTGGCGCGCATTGTCGCCGGTGGCGGGGAGGGCGGCCAGGTTCTGGCTGGCGGCGTTGTAGGCGGCGCGGGCGTTGTCCACGGCGATGCGGGCCTGGCCCACGGCGTCCTGCGCGGACGCGTTGGCTGCGGCCGTGCCGGAGCCGGACAGGTACCGCAGCGTGGATTCGGCGTCGGCCAGGCTGATCCCCTGCTGCTCGAGCTGACTGCGGTAGGCGGAGGTGTCGAGGACGGCGAGGACGTCGCCGCGGCTGACCCGCTGACCCTCCTTGACGAGCACGTCGGTGACCTTGACGGCGGACGACAGCGTGATGACGTTCCGGTCGCCGGCCTCGATGTCCGCCACAGCCAGCACGGAGTTGGTGAGCCGGTTGCGGACGACCGACGTCAGCGCTACCTCGGGGCGCTGGCTCGCCTGGTAGCTCGTGACCCCATAGGCGGTGCCACCGACAGCGGCCACCGCGACCGCAGCCGCGATCACCTTGGCCCTGGTCGACTTCAGGCTGATCCTCTTCATGGTGGTGCCTCCGACGCAATGGTACGACGCCCATCGGCACGACAGAGCACGTCACGTGAGCGGCGCGCGAAACCGCATGGAACGCCTGGCAACGGACATGCAGGAGGAGGGTGAGGCAGGCGGTTGAAATCGTGTGGCGCGCTCGGAGGGACTCGAACCCCCAACCTGCTGATCCGTAGTCAGCTGCTCTATCCATTGAGCCACGAGCGCTTGGTCATTGACCGGGAAGCCACTGTACCCGCTCGGCGCGCTGGCGTCCAAACCGGCGCCGGGTGGCCCGCTCCACTCGACGCCGCCCGTCTCGCGCACTGACCGCAGGAAACCCGCGAGGGGCAATTATCAAGGAATTGCGGCAAGATTGGGGCCAGCGGTTCCACAAGGCACACGAACTTCCACCGTCATTGGCGACGGTGGCCGCAGGGTAAGGAGAAGCATGACCGTCGATGCCACCCAGATCGCAACCGAGGCCCCCGTCATCGCCCCCGAGGCGCTGGTCAAGTGGGTGACCGAAGTTGCCGAACTCACCAAGCCCGACCGCGTCCATTGGTGCGACGGGTCGATCGAGGAGCGTGAGCGTCTCTACGCGCACATGGTCGAATCCGGCACCTTCATCAAGCTCAACCCCGAGATCCGTCCCGACTCCTACCTCGCCCGTTCGGATCCTGGCGACGTCGCGCGCGTCGAGTCGCGCACCTACATCTGCTCCGAGAAGGAGGAGGACGCCGGCCCCACCAACAACTGGGCCGACCCCAAGGAGATGAAGGCCATCCTGATGCCGCTCTTCGACGGCTCGATGCGTGGCCGAACGATGTACGTCATCCCCTTCTCGATGGGTCCGCTCGGCGGCAACATCTCCCGCCTGGGCATCGAACTCACCGACTCCGAGTACGTCGTCGTGAACATGCGGATCATGACCCGCATGGGCACCGACGCCCTCCAAGGCATCGCCGACGGCGGCGACTGGGTCCCCGCGGTGCACACGGTCGGTTACCCGCTGGTGGACGCCGAGGGCAACACCCGCCCCGACGTGACCTGGCCCTGCAACGTGGAGAAGTACATCACCCACTTCCCCGAGACCCGCGAGATCTGGTCCTACGGCTCCGGCTACGGCGGCAACGCCCTGCTCGGCAAGAAGTGCTACGCGCTGCGCATCGCGTCCGTCATCGCCCACGACGAGGGCTGGCTGGCCGAGCACATGCTGATCCTCAAGATCACCGGCCCGGACGGCCGTGAGTACCACCTCACCGCCGCGTTCCCGTCGGCCTGCGGCAAGACCAACCTCTCCATGCTGCGCCCGACGATCCCTGGCTGGAAGGTCCAGACGATCGGCGACGACATCGCCTGGATGCGCAAGGGCGAGGACGGCCGCCTCTACGCCATCAACGCCGAGAAGGGCTTCTTCGGCGTCGCGCCCGGCACCAATGCCAAGTCGAATTTCAACGCGCTCGAGA
>CAZZGU010000120.1:0-7673 GCA_964653755.1 uncultured Nigerium sp.
CATGACCCAGCTGTGGGATGCCAACAACAAGGTCGTCCCCGTCACCGTCATCCAGGCGGGCCCCTGCGTCGTGACGCAGGTGCGCACGCCGGACAACGACGGCTACTCGGCCATCCAGCTCGGCTTCGGTGCCGTCAAGCCCAAGAGTGTGACCAAGCCGGAGTCCGGCCACTTCGAGCGCGCGGGAGTCACCCCGCGTCGGCACCTGGTCGAACTCCGCACCGCTGACGCCTCCGAGTACACCCTCGGGCAGGAGATCTCCGCCGAGACCTTCGCTGCCGGGGAAATCGTCGACGTCACTGGTGTGAGCAAGGGCAAGGGCACCGCCGGCGTGATGAAGCGCCACGGGTTCTCCGGCCTTCGCGCGAGCCACGGCGTGCATCGCAAGCACCGCTCTCCGGGCTCGATCGGCCAGTCCGCCACGCCCTCGCGCGTCTTCAAGGGAATGCGCATGGCGGGTCGCATGGGTGTCGACAAGGTGACCGTCCAGAACCTCACCATTCACGCGGTCGACGCCGAACGTGGGCTCATCCTGGTGAAGGGCTCCGTGCCCGGGCCCAAGGGCGCCCTCGTCGTGGTCCGGACCGCTGCCAAGAAGGGAGCCAAGGCATGAGCGAGTCGAAGACTGTTGACGTCATCGGCAGCACGGGCAAGGCGGAATTGCCCGGCGACCTGTTCGACGCGCAGACCAACATCCCCCTGATCCACCAGGTCGTCGTGGCGCAGCGGGCCGCGGCCCGCCAGGGCACGCACTCCACCAAGACTCGCGGCGAGGTCCGCGGCGGTGGGGCCAAGCCATGGCGCCAGAAGGGCACCGGCCGCGCCCGCCAGGGTTCTCGGCGTGCACCTCAGTGGACCGGCGGCGGCACGGTGCACGGTCCCCAGCCTCACGGCTACGGCCAGCGGACCCCCAAGAAGATGATTGCTGCGGCACTGCGCGGAGCGCTGTCCGATCGCGCCCGCGAAGGCCGGGTGCACGTGGTCGAGTCCTTCGGCGCGGGGAAGCCCTCGACGAAGGCTGCGCTCAAGGCGCTCGAGACCGTGTCGGGCGTTCGCCTGCTGGTCGTGCTCACGCGGGACGAGGACGTCGCCTGGCTCAGCCTGCGCAACGTGGCGTCCCTGCACATCCTGGCGTACGACCAGCTCAACGCGTATGACGTCCTCGTCTCCGACGACGTGGTCTTCAGCCGGGCCGCGCTGGACGCCTTCGTTGCAGGACGCGGTGGCAACGCCGTGGCTGTCTCCCCGGAGAGCCCGGAGAGCCCCGCATCGGCTGAGAGCCCCGAGGAGGACGAGAAGTGAGCGAGCAGCTGAAGATCCGTGACCATCGGGACATCCTCCTGGCGCCGGTCGTGAGCGAGAAGAGCTACGGGTTGCTGGACGAGAACAAGTACACGTTCCTCGTGGCGCCCCAGGCCAACAAGACCGAAATCAAGATCGCCGTCGAGAAGGTTTTCGGCGTGAAGGTGACATCGGTCAACACCATCAACCGGCAGGGCAAGAGGCGCCGGACCCGCGCGGGTTGGGGCAAGCGTCCCGACACCAAGCGCGCGATCGTGACGGTCGCCGAGGGCCAGCGGATCGACATCTTCGGCCAGGCGAGCTGACGCGGAACAGGTAAGGGAACTTCATGGCTATTCGCAAGTACAAGCCGACCACTCCGGGCCGCCGCGGCTCGTCAGTGTCCGACTTCGCCGAGATCACGCGCTCCACCCCGGAGAAGTCGCTGACGGTCCCGGTGAAGAAGACCGGTGGTCGCAACAACCAGGGCCGCATCACGACCCGCCACATTGGTGGCGGTCACAAGCAGGCTTATCGGATCATCGACTTCAAGAGGTACGACAAGGACGGTGTGCCGGCCAAGGTTGCGCACATCGAGTACGACCCCAACCGCACCGCGCGGATCGCCCTTCTGCACTACGTCGACGGTGAGAAGCGCTACATCATCGCCCCGGAGGGCTTGCGGCAGGGCATGCGCGTCGAGGCGGGGGAGGGCGCCGACATCAAGCCGGGCAACAACCTGCCCCTGCGCAACATCCCGGTCGGCACCACGATCCACGCGGTGGAGTTGCGTCCCGGGGGCGGCGCCAAGATGGGCCGCTCGGCCGGGGCTCACGTCCAGCTCGTCGCGCGGGAGGGCCGGATGGCCACCCTGCGCCTTCCCTCCGGCGAGATGCGGCTGGTCGACGTTCGCTGCCGTGCCACGGTCGGTGAGGTCGGCAACGCCGAGCAGAGCAACATCAACTGGGGCAAGGCTGGTCGCAACCGCTGGAAGGGCATCCGCCCGACCGTCCGGGGCGTCGTCATGAACCCGATCGACCACCCGCACGGCGGCGGCGAGGGCCGCACCTCCGGCGGCCGTCACCCGGTCACCCCGTGGGGCAAGCCGGAGGGCCGTACCCGGAAGAAGAACAAGGCGAGCAGCAAACTGATCGTCCGTCGCCGCAAGTCCGGCAAGAAGCGCTGATCGGGGAGTTGAGAGGAAACCATGCCACGCAGCCTCAAGAAGGGTCCCTTCGTTGATGAGCACCTGGCCAGGAAGGTCGATGTTCAGAACGAGAAGGGCACCAAGACCGTCATCAAGACGTGGTCGCGCCGCTCGATGATCACCCCGGACTTCATCGGCCACACCATCGCTGTCCACGACGGCCGCAAGCACGTCCCGGTGTTTGTCACCGAATCCATGGTCGGTCACAAGTTGGGCGAGTTCGCGCCCACGAGGACCTTCCGTGGCCACGTCAAGGAAGACAAGAAGTCGCGACGCCGCTGAGCGCCACGAGAAGAGGAATGGAAATGAGCAACAAGGAGAACCGGCCCAGCCGCCGGAAGGCTTTGCTCGGAGACCGCCCCGGCTCGTACGCCATCGCGCGTCACGTCCGGATGTCCCCGACCAAGGTTCGCCGCGTCGTCGACGTGGTACGCGGGATGAACGCCGGGGAGGCGCTCGCGGTGCTGAAGTTTGCGCCGCAGGCCGCCTCGGGTCCTGTCTACAAGGTGGTCGCCTCGGCCATCGCCAACGCCGAGAACACCGAGGACCTGCGCGCGGACCAGCTGTACATCAGCCAGGCCTACGTGGACGAGGGTGTCACGCTGCGTCGGATCCGCCCGCGGGCCAAGGGCTCCGCGAGCCGGATCATGAAGCGCGCCAGCCACATCACCGTCGTTGTCGAACCCAAGGCCGTGAAGGGAGCCTGAGCATGGGGCAGAAGATCAATCCCAATGGCTTCCGCCTGGGGATCACCACGGACCACAAGACCCGGTGGTACGCCGACAAGAACTACGCCGACCTCGTCGCCGAGGACGTCAAGATCCGCAACTTCCTGACGAAATCGCTGGAGAGGGCGGGCATCTCCTCGGTCGAGATCGAGCGGCGCTCCGAGCGCGTGACGATCTTCCTGTACGCAGCGCGTCCGGGCATCGTCATCGGGCGCAACGGGGCCGAGGCCGAGCGCGTGCGTGCGCAGCTGGAGAAGCTGAGCGGCAAGCAGGTCCAGCTGAACATCCTCGAGGTGAAGAACCCCGAGACTGACGCGCAGCTCGTGGCCCAGGGGATCGCCGAGCAACTGGGCGCCCGCGTAGCGTTCCGCCGTGCGATGCGCAAGGCGCAGCAGACCGCCATGCGGTCCGGTGCGCTCGGCATCCGGATCCAGTGCTCGGGCCGTCTCGGCGGCGCCGAAATGAGCCGCTCGGAGTTCTACCGCGAGGGCCGGGTTCCGCTGCACACGCTGCGTGCCGATATCGACTACGGGTTCTACGAGGCCCGCACGACGTTCGGCCGGATCGGCGTGAAGGTGTGGATCTACAAGGGGGACGTGTCGGGCACCCGCGCCGAGCGCGCAGCCCAGAAGCAGGCTCGCGCTGCGGCCGGCGGCCAGCGCCGTCCGATGGGTGGACGGGGTCCGCGCCGTGAGGGCGCTCCCCGTGGCGACCGTCCCGAGCGTGGCGGACGCCGCCGCGTCGAAGCCGCGGCAGAGGTTGCCCCTGCGACCGAATCCGCGCAGACCGAGAACGCAGGAGCGTGAAATGCTGATTCCTCGTCGTGTCAAGCACCGCAAGCAGCACCATCCCAAGAGGGCCGGGATGGCGAAGGGCGGCACCCGGCTCGCGTTCGGTGATTTCGGCATCCAGGCCCTGGAGCCCGCCTACCTCACGAACCGGCAGATCGAGTCTGCTCGTATTGCCATGACGCGCCACATCAAGCGTGGCGGCAAGGTCTGGATCAACGTGTTCCCGGATCGCCCCATGACCAAGCACCCGGCTGAGTCCCGCATGGGCTCTGGCAAGGGTTCTCCCGAGTGGTGGATCGCGAACGTCAAGCCCGGTCGGGTCCTGTTCGAACTGTCCGGTGTCACCGAGGAAGTGGCTCGCGAAGCCATGCGCTTGGCCATCCACAAGTTGCCCATGAAGGCTCGCTTCATCAAGCGGGAAGCAGGTGAGATCTGATGGCGAAGTCCGTGAGCGCCGCGGACCTCCGCGGCCTGAGCCGCGAGGACCTCAACAAGAGGGTCGTCGAACTGAAGGAGGAGCTGTTCACGCTCCGGTTCCAGTCCGCGACCGGCCAACTGGAGTCCCACGGGCGCCTGCGCGAGGTCCGCAAGGACATCGCGCGCGTGTACACGGTGCTCCAGGAACGCAACCTCGGCATCGTCCCCGATCCCGACGCAGAGAAGTGAGTCGACCAGCATGAGTGAGACGACTGTGCGCAACGCCCGCAAGGTCCGCGAGGGCGTCGTGGTCAGCGACAAGATGGACAAGACGATCGTGGTGGCCGTCGAACAGCGCGTGAAACACGGGCTGTACGGCAAGGTCATGACCCGAACCATGAAGCTCAAGGCCCACGACGAGGCCAACGCGGCACGCAGGGGCGATCGCGTGAAGGTGATGGAGACCCGCCCGCTGTCGGCGACGAAGCGCTGGCGTCTGGTCGAGATCCTCGAAAAGGCCAAGTAACAACGAGTTTTGCCAGGCCCCGCCCCGGCGGGGAACCGGCGAACGAAGGAGAAATCAATGATCCAGCAGGAGACGCGACTGAAGGTCGCCGACAACACGGGCGCAAAGGAACTCTTGTGCATCCGTGTCCTCGGCGGCTCGAAGCGTCGCTATGCAGGCCTCGGCGACAAGATAGTCGCCACGGTCAAGGACGCCATTCCCGGCGGCACCGTCAAGAAGGGCGATGTCGTGAAAGCGGTCATCGTCCGCACCGCGAAGGAGACCCGTCGTCCCGACGGCTCCTATATCAAGTTCGATGAGAATGCAGCCGTGATCCTGAAGAACGACGGGGAGCCCCGGGGCACCCGCATCTTCGGCCCGGTCGGGCGTGAACTTCGTGACAAGAAGTACATGCGCATCATCTCGCTCGCCCCGGAGGTGATCTGAATGGCCAACTCACTGCACGTGAAGAAGGGCGATCGCGTCAAGGTGATCGCCGGCAAGGACAAGGGAACAATCGGCGAGATCATCTCCGTCGATCCCAAGGCCGGCCGCGTCGTGGTGTCAGGTGCAAACCTGGTCAAGAAGCACACCGCCGCGAACCCCAATGCGGCTGGGAAGAGCACGGGCGGCATCATCACCACCGAGGCGCCGATCGACGCGTCGAACGTCCAGCTCGTCGTGAAGGTGGACGGCCGCGAGGTCGTCACTCGCGTCGGGTACGAACGCCGGGCCGTCACCAAGCGCCGTCCCGACGGTACGGAGTACGACGGCGAACGCTCGGTCCGCATCGCCCGCAAGACCGGAGAGGAGATCTGAGATGGCTGAGACCGCTGTCAAGGAACTGCCGCGCCTGAAGAAGCGGTACCGCGAAGAGATCGCACCTGCTTTGAACAGCAAGTTCGCCTACGAGAACGTCATGCAGATTCCCGGCATGGTCAAGATCGTCGTGAACATGGGTGTGGGTGAAGCCGCTCGTGATTCGAAGGTCATCGATGGCGCCGTGCGTGACCTCACGGCCATCACCGGGCAGAAGCCTGTGGTGACCAAGGCCCGCAAGTCCATCGCGCAGTTCAAGCTGCGCGAGGGGATGCCCATCGGGTGCCACGTCACCCTGCGAGGTGACCGGATGTGGGAGTTCGCCGACCGGCTGCTCACCCTGGCGCTGCCGCGCATCCGCGACTTCCGCGGGCTCTCGGCCCACCAGTTCGACGGCAAGGGCAACTACACCTTCGGCCTCAACGAGCAGGTCATGTTCCACGAGATCGACCAGGACAGGATCGACCGGGTCCGAGGCATGGACATCACGTTCGTCACCTCGGCGACCACGGACGAGGAAGGGCTGGCTCTTCTGAAGCAGTTGGGCTTCCCGTTCAAGGCCCCGGAGAATGATCCGAAGAAGGCGACCCAGCACAAGCGTGCCTTCACGGGCTCCAAGAGCCAGATCAAGAAGTTCATGGCGACGACGACCTCCAAGAAGAAGAAGTGAGCTGACACATGGCAAAGACTGCTCTGAGGGTCAAGCAGGGGCGCAAGGCGAAGTTCGCAGTGCGCGCGTACACCCGGTGCAACCGGTGTGGGCGTCCGCGCTCGGTCTACCGCAAGTTCGGCCTGTGCCGCATCTGTGTGCGGGAACTCGCCCATCGCGGCGAACTCCCCGGTGTGATCAAGTCTTCCTGGTGAGTCCCCAGCGCCGCTGAAGCACTCCTCTCCGCGGGTCGGCTCGCCCCGCCCGCACCTTCCACTCCTGGCCGGAATGCCCGGCACCCGGACGTGGCAGGTCATCCCGGGCCCAGCCCGGGATGAAACCGCCGCGAGAAAGAGGCCCCACAAGCCATGACAATGACAGATCCGATCGCAGACATGCTGACGCGTCTGCGGAACGCCAATCAGGCGTACCACGATTCGACGAACATGCCTCACAGCAAGATCAAGGAGGGGATCGCCCAGATCCTCACCGAGCAGGGTTACATCGCGGGATTCGAGGTACTGCAGCCCTCCGAGGGCGAGGTCGGCAAGACCCTCAAGATCACGCTCAAGTACGGCACGAACCGTGAACGTTCCATCGCCGGCCTGCGCCGCATCAGCAAGCCGGGCTTGCGCGTCTACGCGAAGTCGACCGCCCTGCCCAAGGTTCTCGGCGGCCTTGGCGTCGCCATCATCTCGACCTCCCAGGGTCTGATGACTGACCGGCAGGCCAACCACAAGAGTGTCGGCGGCGAAGTGCTCGCCTACGTCTGGTGATCGAGAGGAGCTGAAAACCATGTCCCGTATTGGAAAGCTTCCGATCACGGTGCCCAACGGCGTCGAGGTGACGCTGGAAGGTCAGGATGTCCACGTCAAGGGGCCCAAGGGCGTCCTGTCGTTGACGGTCCGGGAGCCCATCCGGGTTTCCCACAACGACGAAGGTCAACTGCAGGTTGCGCGACCGGACGACGAGCGCGAGAGTCGCTCGCTGCACGGCCTCACCCGCACTCTGGTCGCCAACATGGTGACCGGCGTCACCGAGGGCTTCGTGAAGAAGCTTGAGATCGTGGGCGTCGGCTACCGCGTCATCAGCAAGGGTCCGCAGCAGCTCGAGTTCAACCTCGGCTTCAGCCACCCCGTCGTCATCGACGCCCCCGAAGGGATCACGTTCTCGGTGGAGAAGCCGACGGCGTTCACCGTCTACGGCATCGACAAGCAGGTTGTCGGCGAGGTCGCCGCCAACATCCGCAAGCTCCGCAAGCCCGAGCCGTACAAGG
>CAZZGU010000121.1:0-7659 GCA_964653755.1 uncultured Nigerium sp.
TACCCGGCCGTTGCCGTCCTCGGAAGCGCCAGATCCGTCGCGGGCGGGGCGATACGATGACGGGACGTCGTGGAAAGGTGGTCAGGTGAGGGACGAGATGACACCAGGCGTGGTCCCGAATCCGTTCGCGGTTCTCGGGCTGACGTTCGACGACGTCTTGTTGCAGCCCAACGAGAGCGACGTCATCCCCGCGGAGGTGGACACCTCGACGTGGGTCAGTCGCCGCATCAGGCTCAAGATCCCGCTCGTGTCGTCCGCCATGGACACCGTGACCGAGGCGCGCATGGCGATCGCAATGGCGCGCCAGGGCGGCCTCGGCATCCTGCACCGCAACATGTCGGCCGACGAACAGTCCAACCAGGTGGACCGCGTCAAGCGATCCGAGGCAGGGATGGTGGACCAGCCGATCACGACCACCGTGGACGCGACCATCGGCGAGGTCGACGCGATGTGCGCCCAGTACCACATCTCCGGCCTCCCGGTCGTGGACTCCGATCTCCGCCTGGTCGGCATCATCACCAACCGCGACATGCGCTTCGAGGATGACCCGCTGCGTCCGGTGGGCGAGGTCATGACCCGGATGCCGCTCGTCACCGGCCGGGTCGGCATCTCCTCCGACGATGCCCTGGCCCTGCTTGCCCGCCACAAGATCGAGAAGTTGCCGCTCGTGGACGCCGACGGGCGCCTTCGCGGTCTCATCACGCTCAAGGACTACGTGAAGTCGGGCCAGTACCCCAACGCGAGCAAGGACGAGCACGGACGCCTCCGCGTCGGTGCGGCCATCGGTACCTTCGGCGACGCCTGGGAACGGGCGATGCAGCTCGTGGAGGCGGGAGTGGACGTCCTCGTGACGGACACCGCCCATGGTCACTCACGCAGCGAGATGGAGCTCATCCGCCGGCTCAAGGCCGAGCCCGCGGCCCGCGAGGTGGACGTCATCGGCGGAAACGTGGGCACCTACGAGGGCGCACAGGCGCTCGTCGAGGCCGGCGCGGACGGCGTGAAGGTGGGGATCGGCCCCGGGTCGATCTGCACGACGCGCGTCGTCGCGGGTGTGGGCGTGCCCCAGGTGACGGCGATCTTCGACGCGGCGCGCGCCTGTCGGCCGGCGGCCGTCCCCGTGATCGGCGACGGCGGGCTCCAGTACTCCGGCGACATCGCGAAGGCCCTCGTGGCGGGAGCGAACGCGGTGATGCTGGGGTCGCTGCTCGCCGGCTGCGAGGAGAGCCCCGGCGACCTCGTCTTCATCAACGGCAAGCAGTTCAAGTCCTACCGCGGCATGGGGTCGCTGGGTGCGATGAAAGCTCGGGGACGCCAGGGTTCGTACTCGTCCGACCGGTACTTCCAGGCCTCGTCCACCACCGACGACCAGTTCGTTCCCGAGGGCATCGAGGGGCAGGTGGCCTACCGCGGCCCCCTGGCTGCAGTGGCCTACCAGCTCATCGGGGGACTGCGGCAGTCGATGTTCTACTCCGGCGCCCGCACGGTGGGCGAGTTGCAGGAGAAGGGCCGTTTCGTCCGGATCACCGCGGCGGGTCTGCGCGAGTCGCACCCGCACGACATCCAGATGACCGTCGAGGCCCCCAACTACTACGCCAAGGACTAGAGGAAAGAACTCCAGTGATCGACATCGGGCGCTCCAAGCGCGCAACCCAGGTGTACGGCTTCGACGACATTGCCATCGTCCCGACGCGACGCACGCGCAGCCCCGAGGACGTCAATCTCGCGTGGACGATCGACGCACTGACGTTCGACTTCCCGATCATGGCCGCGCCCATGGACTCCGTGATGTCGCCGGCGACCGCCATCGCCTTCGGGCGCATGGGTGGCCTGGGCGTCCTCAACCTCGAAGGACTGTGGACGCGTTACGTCGACCCCACGCCGCTGCTGACCGAACTGGCGGGCATCACGGACGCGGTGGCGGCGACCCGCCGGATGCAGGAGATCTACGCCGAGCCGGTCAAGGCCGAGCTGATCACCGAACGGATGCGGCAGGTCCGCGACGCCGGGGTGCCCGTCGCCGGTTCGCTCTCCCCGCAACGGACCCAGGAGTTCGCCAGCGTCGTCGAGGGCGCGGGCGTCGACTTCTTCGTGATCCGCGGCACGACCGTCTCGGCCGAGCACGTGTCGGGCCGCCAGGAGCCCCTGAACCTCAAGGAGTTCATCCGCAAGCTCGACGTCCCCGTCATCGTCGGCGGCTGCGCCACCTACCAGGCGGCTCTCCACCTGATGCGCACCGGCGCCGCGGGCGTCCTGGTCGGGTTCGGTGGGGCGGCCACAGGCCGCACCCGCAACGTGCTGGGCGTCGAGGTTCCCATGGCGTCCGCGGTCGCGGACGTCGCGGCGGCGCGGCGCGACTACCTCGACGAGTCCGGCGGGCGCTACGTGCACGTCATCGCGGACGGGGCCCTGGGCCGCTCCGGCGACATCGCCAAGGCGATCGCGTGCGGCGCCGACGCTGCCATGGTCTCAACGCCGCTGGCCCGTGCCGTCGAGGCGCCGGGGCGCGGCTACCACTGGGGGCCCGAGGCCTGGCACCCGCGGCTGCCGCGAGGCGAGCGCGTCCGGATGGGGGCCGTCGGCTCCCTCGCCGAGATCATGATGGGCCCCTCGCGCACACCGGACGGCACCATGAACCTCGTCGGCGCCTTGCGCAAGGCGATGGGAACCACCGGTTACACCGAGGTGAAGGAGTTCCAGCGCGTGGAGATCGTCGTCCACGGCTGAGTGTTCAACCGGCCTGTCGCTCCAGCACCCCGGACGCGACGGCGACGTCCCGGTTGACGAGGTCGCGCATGCCGGATTCCTGGGAGGGCGAGTCCCAGCGCGCGGCGTCCAGCCCGGACCTGGTTTCGTCAACCACCTGGCGCAGCCCGCGCGCTGAGACCAGCCCGCGGTCGAACGCGACGGTCCCGGCCCCGACATAAGTGTCGAAGAAGAAGATCCCGCGCCCGGCCCACTCGGCGCGTTCGGCCTCGGGTGTCGCGACCACGTCGTGGATGAGGACGACGTCGAGGTCGTCGGGGAACTCCTCGTGGAGCTTCTGGCCCACCACCACGTCCCCCTGGCCGCTGTCGCCGAGGAAGAGAAGGCGGTACTCCGGGAAGAGCAGGTGGTAGTGGTGGATGTTCTCCATCTTCTTGGCCGCCATCACGTCACGGGTGTGGAGGTTGAGGAAGCTCCCCGTCAGCACCGACGACTGCGCGATGCCGGCGCGGCGCAGGGCCGTCCGGGTGTGGTTCTCGATCAGTCCCAGGGCGTCCCGCGGGCGCGCGGTGACGAAGGTGAGGTCGCCGGTCGAGAACGGCTGGTCGTCGCTGCCGTGGTCGAGGGCCTCCAGGAGGGCCAGCACGCCCGGGTAGATGGTGCCCTTCGGGTAGCGGTCGTCGTGGAGGCGCGCGAACACGGTGTCGTCGATGTCGGACAGGACCTTCGCCTTCCCCGCGGAGAACCCGGCGGCCTGCGCCGCGATGTGGTCGAGGATGTCGTTGCGGATGTCGGAGTGGTCGACGTCCGTGAACACGAGGCCCTCGAGGTCGTGCGCGTCGATGCGCATGTTGATGCGGTTCTTGAGGTGCGTCAGGTCGGGGCCGGTCCGCGCGAGGAAGATCCTTCGGATGCCCTCCTCGTCGTGGCGGCTGGTCCGCCCTGCCTGGAGCCCGTAGGCGAGTTCCGCGAGCGAGTCGGTTGAGAGGTCGCCGATCCGCTCGAGGGTGAGGAGGTCGATCAACTCGGTGCGCAGGTGGGGTCCGCCCAGATGGTCGTCGACGCTGCGGACGAGCCGTGCCACGTCGACGCCGGCCAGCAGCGCGTTGAGCTCCGAGGCACTGGCGTTGCGGAGGAGGCCGAGGATCCGTTCTTCCTCGGACGTCGTCGTGACGCCATGAACGAGTTGCTTCAGCAGGGGCAGGGAGTCCATCTTGTTACCTCCGGTTCGGCGGCGTCGGTTCGGCGAGGGTGCTTCAGGGTCGGACGGGCAGGTTCACTCGGGGCAGGCGTGGACGCGCAGGGCCCCCGGGACGATCCGGACGCGAACGTCCGCCACGTGCGGGATCACGTCGCCATCGAGTTGGAGCGGGGCCGGCTGGTCCGGGATGACCCACAGCGTAGCCGCGGCTCCGTAGCGCAGGGCCGGGACGTCCCGACCGTGACCCAGGAGGCCCTTGGCTGCGATCGACGCCCATTGGGTGGGCGAGGTGAGTGGCACCTCGAGGGTGTCGAGGACGCCGTCATCGGGGTTCGCGTCGGGGAAGACCGTGATGCCCCCGGGGATGTTGCCCGCGTTGGCGGCGAGGAAGCACCAGACGCGCACCCGGCGCAGCGGGAGCCCGTCGACCGACACCCGCATCGCCAGGGGCGCGCTGAGCAGGTGGCGGGACCCTGCCGCCAGGTAGGCGAGCCAGCCGAGGCGGCGCTTGTACTCCGGACGGGTGGCGAGGACCGTGGCGGCGTCGTGGCCGATGCCGGCCATGACCAGGAAGGTCTGCTCCGGGGTCGGCGCCTCCACGATGCCATGGTCGACAGGCCGCCATGACGCGACTCCGACGTCCACGGGGCGAGGAGTCCCGTGCAGGGCGCGGGAAACGGCCAGCGGGAGGTCCCTGGTGCGGAGGCCCAGGTTGTGCGCGAACAGATTCGCGGTCCCGAGTGGCAGAATGCCCAGGGGAACGCCGGTGCCGCTCAGGACGTGCGCCACTTCGCGCACTGTGCCGTCGCCGCCACCGACCACGACCAGGTCCGCCCCCTCGCGGAGGGCGACCTGCGCCTGCGGGCCGCCGGGGGCGGCGCGCGAGGTGGGCAGGAACGTAGGTTCTGGCCAGCCGGCGTCCGCCGCTGCGGACTCCAGGGCGTCGCGGGCGGCCTCCTGGTCACGGCCGATCGGGTTGAGGACGGCGAAGACGCGCGGAGCGGCGGGGTCCCGGTGCCGGTCCCGGTGCGCGGTGTCCACGGGGCCATTGTGCCCCGGAGCCGGGGCCTAGGGTGGAACCCATGACCGACATCCCCGGCGAGCTCGCGAGGCTGCGCGCCAGCATCGACAACCTCGACCAGGCGCTGGTCTGCCTCCTGGCCGAACGGTTCAAGATCACCCAGGCCGTGGGCGTTCTCAAGGCGCGCCACAGCCTGCCTCCCGCCGACCCCGAACGCGAGGCCGAGCAGATCGCGCGCCTGCGCACCATCGCGCACGACTCCGGGCTGGACCCGGAGTTCGCCGAGAAGGTCCTCGGGTTCATCGTGCGGGAGGTCGTCCGCCACCACGAGCAGATCGCGCGCGACCTCGGGGAGTGATCGGGACACCTGGGAGCCGCCGACCGGATCCATGGCGGTCCGTCGTGAGCCCTAGACTCGTGCCATGACCGGTCCTCACCACCGCGTGGTCGTCGTCGATTTCGGCGCCCAGTACGCGCAACTGATCGCGCGTCGGGTCCGGGAGGCTCGCGTGTTCTCCGAGATCATGCCGCACACCGCGTCCGTGGCCGAGATCCTGGCGCGGCGGCCCAGCGCGATCGTGCTGTCGGGCGGACCCCAGTCGGTGTACGCCCCGGACGCCCCCCGCGTGGACCCCGCGCTGTTCGAGGCCGGCGTGCCGGTGTTCGGGATCTGCTACGGGTTCCAGGCCATGGCGGCCGCGCTCGGCGGAGACGTGGCCCGCACCGGCCTGTCGGAGTTCGGCCGCACGCGGACGTCGGTCACCGAGCCCGGCACGCTGCTGGCGGACCTGCCCACCACGTTCAACGCGTGGATGAGCCACGGCGACGCGGTTCGCTCCGCTCCGGCCGGTTTCACGACGCTCGCGCGCAGCGCCGGTGCCCCCGTCGCAGCCTTCGAGGACACCGGCCGTCGGCTCGCCGGCGTCCAGTGGCACCCCGAGGTCCTGCACACCGAGCACGGCCAGCAGGTCCTCGCCAGGTTCCTGCTCGAGATCGCCGGCTGCGCCCCCGACTGGACGCCCGCGAGCATCGTCGACGACTCCGTCCGGGCGATCCGTGAGCAGGTCGGCGACCGGCACGTGCTCTGCGCCCTGTCGGGCGGGGTCGACTCCGCGGTCGCGGCCGCGCTCGTCCACCGGGCGATCGGCGACCAGCTCACCTGCGCCTTCGTCGACCACGGCCTGCTCCGCAAGGGCGAACGCGAACAGGTGAAGCACGACTTCGTGGCGACGACCGGCATCCGCCTGGTCGTCGCGGACGCCGAGGAGCGCTTCCTCTCCGCCCTTGCCGGAGTCACCGACCCCGAGACCAAGCGCAAGATCATCGGGCGCGAGTTCATCCGGGTGTTCGAGGCCACCGTTCGCGAGATCGCGGACGCCGAGCACATCGAGTTCCTGGTCCAGGGCACCCTGTATCCCGACGTGGTGGAGTCCGGTGGGGGCGAGGGCGCCGCGAACATCAAGTCCCACCACAACGTGGGCGGCCTGCCGGACGATCTCGACTTCACCCTGATCGAGCCGCTGCGCACGCTCTTCAAGGACGAGGTCCGGGCGGTGGGGGCGGAGTTGGGGCTCCCTCACGAGATGGTGTGGCGTCAGCCGTTCCCCGGGCCCGGACTGGGCATCCGGATCATCGGCGAGGTCACCCGCGAGCGCCTCGACATCCTGCGCGAGGCCGATGCGATCGCCCGCGAGGAGCTCGCGGCGTCCGGCCGGGAACGCGAGGTCTGGCAGTTCCCGGTGGTCCTCCTGGCCGACGTTCGCAGCGTCGGCGTCCAGGGCGACCAGCGCACGTACGGGCACCCGATCGTCCTGCGGCCGGTGTCGTCCGAGGACGCGATGACCGCGGACTGGTCGCGGCTGCCCTATGACCTGCTCGAGCGCATCAGCACACGGATCACCAACGAGGTCCGCGAGGTCAACCGGGTGGTCCTCGACGTGACGAGCAAGCCCCCGGGCACCATCGAGTGGGAGTGAGGACGGATCGGGCACGACTGGACCCACCGTCCCGATCCACCGAGTCGGGCAGGGGCGCCGCCTGAGGGCTGGGCGGCCGTCACCCCGGCTGGTCCGCCGTGGCGAGTTCGTCACGGACCTGCTTGCGCAACACCTTGCCGAGCATCGACGAGGGCAGCGTCTCCCGCACGACGATCTCGCGCGGCACCTTGTACGCGGCGAGCCGTTCCCGGCACCAGGTGCGCAGTTCGGCGGGGTCGACCGCGGCGTCCCCGGCGGGCACGACCACGGCGACCACCTTCTCCCCACCCTGGGGCAGGGGCACGCCCACCACGGCGGCGTCCGCGACCGACGCGTGCGAGCGCAGGACGGACTCCACCTCGGACGGCGACACGTTGAACCCGCCCGTGATGATGATCTCCTTGAGCCGGTCGACGATGGTCGTGTAGCCGTCGGCGTCGACGGTGACGACGTCGCCGGTCCGCAGCCATCCGTCGTCGGTCAGCGCCCTCGAGGTCTCCTCCGGGTTGTTCCAGTAGCCGGCGAAGACCTGCGGGCCCTGCAGGAGTAGCTCCCCGGGCTCGCCCTGCGTGACCTCGCGTGTCGGGTCCTCGGGGTCGACGACCTTCATGAGCGTGCTCGGGAACGGGACGCCGATGGTCCCGGTGCGGCGCGTCGGCCAGAACGGGTTGCCCAGCGCGACAGGCGCGGTCTCGGTGAGGCCGTACCCCTCGACCAGCAGGCCGCCGGCGACCGACTCCCACAGTTCGACGACG
>CAZZGU010000122.1:0-4803 GCA_964653755.1 uncultured Nigerium sp.
CCTGGACGCCGAGACGATCGCGGCCATCGCGGTGGCCGTGAGCATTCACGCCGAGAACCGCCGCCGCCTCGCGGCCCCCGAAACCCGCAGCGCCCAACCCGGCAGCCAGCTGTTCGCCAGCCGCTGGCTCGCCGTCGGCCGGGGCCAGCAGAACGAACCCTTCCGACGGAGATGACCCAGGACATGCGACGCTACACAATCAACATCAACGACAAGGCCAAGGTCATCGACGTCGAGGCCGTGGGTGCCAACGAATTCCGCGTCCGGGTGGACGGCCGCTGGCTCCACGTCGGCCTCGAGGACCACCGCGACCTCGCCCACGTCGCCCCCATCACCCCCAGCATCCAGCCCCGTGCGGCCGCCACCGCCGAGGAGTTGGCGCCTGCGCCGGACGCCTCGGGCGCCGCCGAGACCACGTCGGCCCCGGCGCCCGCGGCGTCCGGGGCAGGGGCGTCCGGGGCAGGGGCATCGGCTGCAGGGGCGTCGGGGGCAGGGGGACGCGCTGCGCCCGCAGCCCCTGCCGGCGCAGGCGCCGGACGGGACAAGTTGACCGCCCCCATGCCTGGCGTCATTCTGACGGTCGACACTGCGGTGGGAGCCGTCGTGAAACGCGGCGACGCGCTGCTGGTGCTCGAGGCGATGAAGATGAAGAACGAGCTGCGCGCGCCGCGCGACGGCACGGTCGCCGAGATCTACGTGACCGACGGGCAGCAGGTCAAGTACGGGGAAACGCTCGTAAGGTTCAAGGAGAACTGAACCGATGAGCCCGGACACACTCCACTACCTCCTGCAGGGGGTCCAGAACATCACCTGGCAATCCGTGGTGATGATCACGATCGGGTTGGTGCTCATCTATCTGGCGATCAAGAAGGAGTACGAGCCGCTGCTGCTCCTTCCGATCGGCGCGGGCGCGATCTTCGCCAACCTGCCGCTCTCGCCCATGGTGGGGGAGCACGGGGCGCTGACGATCCTGTACAACGCGGGGGTGGCGAACGAGCTGTTCCCGCTGCTCATCTTCGTGGGCATCGGCGCCATGACCGACTTCGGGCCCCTCCTGGAGAACCCCAAGATGGTGCTGTTGGGGGCGGCCGGCCAGTTCGGCATCTTCCTGACGCTGCTGCTGGCGCTGGCGCTGGGGTTCTCGCACAACGAGGCTGCGTCCATCGGCATCATCGGGGCGATCGACGGGCCGACGTCCATCTACGTGTCGAACCAGCTCGCGCCACACCTCGTCGCGCCGATCACGGTGGCGGCCTACAGCTACATGTCGCTCGTGCCGATCATCATGCCGCCGATCATGCGTCTGCTGACCACGCAGAAGGAACGCGCGATCCGGATGCCCTACACGCAGCGCGAGATCAGCCAACGCACGCGGATTCTGTTCCCGATCGTGGTGACGATCGTCGTCGGGTCCTTGGTGCCCTTCGCGACGCCGCTGATCGGCATGCTGATGCTCGGCAACCTGATGCGCGAGTCGAAGGTCGTCGAGCGGCTGACCGGGGCGGCGTCCAACGAGTTGGCCAACATCGTGACCTTGTTCCTCGGGCTGGCGATCGGGTCGACCATGGTCGGGGCGAGCTTCCTCAACCTGGCGACGCTCATGATCCTGGTGCTTGGCCTGGTGGCCTTCATTCTCGACACGGTGATGGGGGTCGTGTTCGGCAAGATCATGAACTTCTTCAGCGGCGGCAAGTTCAACCCGCTCATCGGGGCCGCGGGCATCTCGGCGTTCCCGATGGCCGCCCGCGTGGTGCAGAAGGAGGCGCAGCGCGAGAACTTCGACAACTTCGTCCTGATGCACGCCATGGGCGCGAACGCGGCCGGGCAGGTGGCGAGCGTCGTCGCGGGTGGCGTGTTGCTGGCGCTGATGGGGGCGAGCTAGGGCCCGGGTTCCGCCGAGGGCCCGGGTTCCTTGCGCCGAAGGCCCGGCCTGTGGATGGTTGGCGCGGCTTCGGCGTCCGCACCACGTCAGTGACACGTTGAGCGATCGCGCGCCCAATGTGGGGGCATGAGTGAGTCACCTTTCCCCTTCATCGAAGGCCAGCGCGGGCTGGCGACCGTCCGCCAACTGAACCGGGCTGGCTGGACGGCCTCTGCCATCGCCCACCTCGCAGCCACATCGGGCAGACGGGTGTTCCCGAGCGTGTATGCGTCGCATCGGGGGCCACTCGTCCGGGACGACAGGCTGGTGGCCGCGTCGTTGTGGGCGGGTCCGGACGCCGTCCTGACCGGCGGTGGGCACTCGCCCGCCAGGGTCTCGACCTGCCGCGGGAACCGGGGGTGACGCGCTTCCTAGTTCCGCCGACCCGGCGGACCCGCAGTGGCCCCTACGGCGTCGTCACCTCGCGCAGCACGGTTGAAGTACGGTCCGTGGTGCGCAACGACGTGGCGGTGGCCGTGGTCGAGCGCGCGCTTGCGGACGCCGGGAGGTACCACGAGTTCCCGTCCGGGGAACTGGAGGCGCTCACGCTTTCAGCGCTGCAGCGCCGACTCACGACCCCTGACCGGCTGGACGACACCCTGGTCCTGCGCGGGACACAAGGCGTCGGGGGTGTTGCGCGCGGCTTGCTCGCATTCCGACGCGGGGCATGGTCGGTGCCGGAGGCCATCCTCGCGGACGCCGTCGCGCACCGGCGCGACCTTCCGGTCATGCTCGCGAACCCTGTGCTGACAACGCGTGCCGGTGTCCGCATCGGAATTCCGGACGGCTACTTCGTCGAGGCCGGCGTGGCCGTGCAGGTGCACTCACGCACGTATCACAGCGGGCCTGACGGGCGCGGCCGGAACCGCTGGGAGGCCACCGTCGAGCGCGACCAGGAGTACCAGCGGCACGGAATCGTCGTTGTGCCGGTTACGCCGGCGACTCTCCGCGATGGTCTGTCGGGGTTCCTCGACTCGCTGGCCGCGGTCGTTCGTCAGCACTCCGGACGCCGCCCGCTCGACGTGGTTGTTGCCTGAGCAGCACCGTCAGGTTGGGGTCGAGGGCGAGAGGATGTTGCGTTTGCGTCGCTGGGGCGGTGGAAGTGTCGCTTCGTCTCGCCCTTGTCCGCGCGCTGGCGGTGGAAGTGTCGCTTCGTCTCGCACCCCGATGCGAAAGGGTGCCTTTGTCGACGGATCTAACGCAGGCCCTCGGCGGACTTAACGCAGGCCCTCGGCGGACCTAACGCAGGCCCTCGGCGAGAGTCAGCGTCCGAGCGTGGTCAGGATCGCCCGGTACTGCGCGCGCTCGAAGCCCGCCGGGTCCGGCACGGACGCCGCGGACATGCTTCCCTGCAGCTGGGTCACTGACTCGTACTCGTTGGCCTCCAACCAGGAACGCAGCTCGTCCAACATGGACGTGATGTGCCCTGGTCCACGCCGGAGCACCGCCGATGTCGTGCACGCCACGTCGGCCCCCACGAGCAGCGCCTTGAGCGCGTCCGCCCCGGTGTGGACGCCGGACGTCGCCGCCAGTGACGTCGCCGGTAGCTGCGGCCGCAGGATCGCGAGCCAGCGCAGCGGCAGCAGCAGGTCGTCGCTCTCCGACAGCGACAGCCGCGGCTGCACGGTGAGCGTGTCGAGATCGATGTCGGGCGCGTAGAACCGGTTGAACAGCACCAGTCCGTCCGCACCGCGTCCGACCACGGCTGTCGCGAAGCTCGCCACCGAGGTGAAGAACGGCGACAGCTTGACCGTCAACGGCACCGACACCGCCGACCGCACCGCGCTCACGATGTCGAGCTTGGTGGCCTCGACGGCGCCGGCCGACTCGTGGGCGTCCGCGGAAACCGAGTACAGGTTGAGTTCGATCGCGTCAGCGCCGGCCTCGACCAACTGCGTCGCGTAGCGCTCCCACGAGCCGTGGTGGGCGGCGTTCACGCTTGCGATCACGGGGATCCGGAGCGCCGACTTCGCTCGCTCCACCAGCCGCAGGTGCCGCTCGGTGCCCAGCACGTAGCCGGCCGCCGCGCCCGACAAGGGCGCGCTGGCGAACTCGGCGAACCCCTCCCCGTCGTCGAGAACGTCGGCGAGGTGGAGTTCCTCCTCGATGACGTCCTCCTCGAACAGCGACGGCAGGACGACCGCGGAGGCGCCGGCGTCCTGCAGCGCCCGCAGCCCGTCGAGGGTGCCGGTCAGCGGCCCGGCCGAGGCCATGATCGGCCCCGAGAGCTCCAGGCCCAGGTAGCGCGTGGTCAGGTCGACGCTCATGCGAGGGATCCCTTCTCGTCCGGGTCGCTCTGACCCTCGACCTGGACGGCGCGCTCCACGCCGGCCAGCTGGCTGTAGTAGCGCCAGCGTTCGTCCACGTCCTGCTGGGCGAGGCGGGCGAGCATTTCGGCGCGCTCGGGGTTGGACCGAGCCAGCATGGAGAACCGCGTCTCCGCCATCATGTAGTCCTTGACGGGCTTGGTCGGGGCCTTGCTGTCCAGGCTCATCGGGTGGGTGTGCTCGTCGGTGCCCGGGCGGAACCGGTACAGCGGCCAGTACCCGGACGCCACCGCGTCGCCCTGGTGCGTCATGGAGGTCTCCATGTCGATCCCGTGCGCGATGCAGGTCGAGTACGCGATGAGCAGCGACGGGCCCGGCCACGCCGCGGCCTCGAGCATCGCCCGCACGGTCTGCTGCTGGTTCGCGCCGATCGCCAGTTGCGCCACGTAGACGTCGCCGTAGGCTGCCGCGATCATGCCGAGGTCCTTCTTCGGGTGGCTCTTCCCGGACGCCGCGAACTTGGCCGCCGCCCCCCGCGGGGTCGCCTTGGACGCCTGACCGCCGGTGTTGGAGTACACCTCGGTGTCGAGCACCAGCACGTTGACGTTGCGCCCC
>CAZZGU010000122.1:4813-7646 GCA_964653755.1 uncultured Nigerium sp.
GTTGACGTCCTCGTCCATGGCGAGCACGTGGTCGAGGCCGCCGAAGCCGATGTCGTAGGCCCAGCCGTCGCCGCCGATGATCCAGACGGCCTTCTCGACCAGCTCGTCGGCCAGCGACAACAGGGCGGTGGCGGCGGCGTCCGGCGCACCGGCCCCCGCGAGGCCCAGCAGGGCCTCCTTGAGGTCGGCGACGCGGGCGCGTTGGGCCTGGATGCCCGCCTCGTCGGACTGGTCCGCGGTGAGCAGGTCCGACACGAGCGCCGGGTCGAGCCGGTCTGCCAGCAGACCCAGGTAGCGCTTCGCCTCGGCGTGCTGGTTCTCCCAGCCCAGGCGCATGCCCAGGCCGAACTCGGCGTTGTCCTCGAACAGCGAGTTCGACCACGCCGGGCCGCGGCCGTCCGGGTTCTTCGTGTAGGGGGCGGTCGGCAGGTTGCCGCCGTAGATCGACGAGCAACCCGTGGCGTTCGCGACGAGCATGCGGTCGCCGAAGAGCTGGGTGAGCGTCTTCACGTACGGGGTCTCGCCGCAACCGGAGCACGCCAGCGAGAACTCGAACAGCGGCTGCAGCTGTGCGACGCCCTTGACCTGGTCGTGCCGCACCAACGTCCGGTCGATCTCGGGCAGGCCGAGGAAGAACTCGTAGTTGACGCGCTCGACGTCGCGGTGGTCGCGGGCCGGCTCCATGTTGATCGACTTGTGCTTGACCTCGGTCTTGCTGCGGGCGGGGCACACGTCGACGCAGATGCCGCAGCCCGTGCAGTCGTCCGGCGCGACCTGGACGATGAGCTGGTGCCCGGTGAGGCTGCGGTCCTTGTAGGGCTTGGATTGGAGGGTGCCCGGCTTGTCGGCCAGCAGCTCCTCGGGCGCCAGCTTGATGCGGATCGCCGCGTGCGGGCACACGATCGCGCACTTGCCGCAGTCGATGCACAGGGAGGGATCCCAGATCGGGATCTCCTCGGCGATGCCCCGCTTCTCCCACGTCGAGGTGCCGGTCGGCCATTCGCCGTCAACGGGGAGCGCGCTCACCGGCAGGGTGTCGCCCTCGCCGCGCAGCATGGTTGCGGTGACGCGCTGCACGAAGTCGGGGGCGGCGTCCGGAAGGGGCGGCATGCGGTGGACGCCGTCGGTCGCGCCGGCGTCCGCGCTCCACTCGACACGCTGAAGCGCGGCGATGGCGGTGTCGATGGCCGCGAAGTTGCGTTCCACGACGGTGCGGCCCCGCTTTCCGTACGTCTCCTCGACGGACTTCTTGATCTTGGCGATCGCCTGGTCCTGCGCGACGACGCCGGACAGGTAGAAGAAGCACGGCTGCATGACCGTGTTGATGCGGTTGCCGAGCCCGGCCGCGCGCGCTACCTGGGTGGCGTCGATCGTCCACAGCTCGAGGTTGCGCTCGACGACGATCTGTTGCACCTCGACCGGGAGCTTCTCCCAGAGCTGGTCGGCCGGGTAGTGCGAGTTCAGGAGCACGGTGGCGCCGGGGCGGGCCAGGTCGATCGTCCGCATGGTGCGCAGCAGGTCGAACTGGTGGACGGCCACGAAGTCCGCGGAGTCGATGAGGTAGGGCGCGTCGATCGGGGAATCTCCGAACCGCAGGTGCGAGACCGTCGACGCGCCGGACTTGCGGCTGTCGTAGACGAAGTAGCCCTGCGCGTAGCGTCCGGGCTCGTCGCCGATGATCTTGACCGAGTTCTTGGACGACCCGACGGTCCCGTCCGACCCGAGCCCGTAGAACACGGCGGCCAGCGAGGTGCGCGGCAGCGTGAAGTCGGGGTCGGGGGTGAGGGAGAGGTGGGTGACGTCGTCGACGATGCCGACGGTGAACTCGCGCTTGGGGGTGGGCCGGGTGAGTTCGGTGAAGACCGCCGCGGCCATGCGCGGGGTGAACTCCTTGCTCGACAGGCCGTAGCGGCCGCCGATGACCTTCGGACGCCCCGCGGCGAAGCGGTCGGCGCCGAACTCGTCGAGGGCCGCCAGCACGTCGCCGTGGAGGGGTTCGACGGGTGCGCCCGGTTCCTTGGTGCGGTCGAGCACGGCGATGCTGCGCACGGACGCCGGCAGTGCGGCGACGAACTGCTCGGCCGGGAAGGGCCGGTAGAGGTGCACGGTGAGGACGCCGACCTTCTCGCCGCTGGCGGTGAGGTGGGCGACGGTCTCCTTCAGCGTGGCGGCGCCGGACCCCATGACCACGACGACGCGCTCGGCGTCCGGGGCGCCGACGTAGTCGACCAGGCCGTAGCGGCGTCCGGTGCGCTCGGCGAACTCCTCGAAGCACTCGGCGACGATCGCGGGAACCGCGCGATGGAACAGGTTGGCCGCCTCGCGCGACTGGAAGAACGTGTCGGGGTTCTCCGCCGATCCGCGCAGCACGGGGGAGTCTGGCGTCAGGCCGCGGGCCCGGTGAGCCAGGACGTCGGCTTCGCGGACGAGGGCGCGCAGGTCCTCCGGCTCGAGGAGTTGGATCTTGTTGATCTCGTGGCTGGTGCGGAAGCCGTCGAAGAAGTGCAGGAACGGCACGCGGGAACGAAGGGACGCCGCGTGCGCGACGAGCGCGAAGTCCTGGGCCTGCTGGACGTTCTCGGCACCGAGCAGGGCCCAGCCCGTCATGCGGCAGCCCATCACGTCGGAATGGTCGCCGAAGATGCTCAGCGCGTGGGTCGCGACCGTGCGCGCTGCCACGTGGATCACCGCGGACGTGAGCTCGCCGGCGATCTTGTACATGTTGGGGATCATCAGCAGCAGGCCCTGGGACGCGGTATAGGTGGTGGTGAGGGAGCCGGCGGTCAGGGAGCCGTGAACCGTGCCGGCCGCGCCCGCCTCGGACTGCATCTCC
>CAZZGU010000123.1:0-1121 GCA_964653755.1 uncultured Nigerium sp.
CGTCGCTCGCGCGTGTGGGGCCTGCCGGAATCGGCAGGCCCCACACGCGCGTGTTTGGCGTCGAATCGACCCAACGGGGTCAGTGGGCGATGGCACCCTCGGCGCCGGCACCGGTCATGGAGCGAACCTCCATCTCGGCGGCCTTGTCCAGGTCAGGCTCCTCCTTGCTGAGGATCGTGCCGAGCCAGCCGAGGATGAAGCCCGCCGGCACCGACACGATGGCCGGGGTGTCGTAGGGGAACCAGGCGAAGTCGGCATTCGGGAACATCGAGGTGGGGGCCCCGGAGACGGCCGGCGAGAAGGTGATCAGCACCAGGGCGGTGATGAGCCCGCCGTAGATGCTCCACAGGGAGCCCTGGGTGTTGAACCGCTTCCAGTACAGCGAGTAGATGATCGACGGCAGGTTGGCCGAGGCCGCGACCGCGAACGCGAGCGCCACCAGGAACGCGATGTTCATGCTCTTGGCGAAGATGCCGCCGATGATGGCGATGGCGCCGATGACGATGATGGCGGTGCGGGCGACCTTGACCTCTTGGGCGGGGTCAGCCTTGCCGTCCTTGAGCACGGCGTTGTAGATGTCGTGCGCGAACGAGGCAGATGCGGTGATGGCCAGGCCGGCGACCACGGCGAGGATCGTGGCGAATGCCACGCCCGCGATGATGGCGAGGAAGGCCGTGCCACCGGCTCCGCCACCGGGGAGCCAGTACGCCAGGGCCGGGGCGGCCGCGTTGGCCTTGCCGGGCAGGGCGTTGATTGCCTGCTGTCCACCCGGGATGAGCGCTGCGGCGCCGAAGCCCAGGATCAGGGTGAAGACGTAGAACGAACCGATGAGGCCGATGGCCCAGGTCACCGAGCGGCGGGCCTCGGCGGCGGTCGGGACGGTGTAGAAGCGCATCAGGACGTGGGGCAGACCAGCCGTGCCGAACACCAGGGCGATGGCCAGGGAGATGAAGCCGACCGGATTGGCGCCGTACTTCGACATCGGGGGCAGCAGCAGCGAGCCGGCGTTCTCCTTGAGCCCGTTGGCGGGATCGTCGTTGACACGGACGGCCTCGCCCATGACCTCGGACAGGTTGAAGCCGAACTTGGCCAGGACCCAGACGCTCATGATGCCGGCGCCC
>CAZZGU010000123.1:1131-7506 GCA_964653755.1 uncultured Nigerium sp.
GACTGCTTCGTTGAGCAGCTCGGAGAAGTTGCCGTTGTAGGCGACCAGGATGATGGCGGCCATGACGAACACACCAGTGCACAGCAGGACGGCCTTGATCATCTGCACGTAGGTGGTGCCCTTCATGCCGCCGATGAGGACGTACGCGATCATGAGGCCGCCGATGAGGACGATGATGAGGTTCTGGGCCATTTCGCCCTGGAGGCCGAGGAGCAGCGAGACCAGGCCGCCGGCTCCGGCCATCTGTGCGAGCAGGTAGAAGAACGAGATCGCGAGGGTGGAGATGGCGGCCGCGGTGCGGACGGGCTTCTCCTGGACGCGGAAGCTGAGCACGTCGGCGAGGGTGTACTTGCCGGTGTTGCGGAGCGGTTCGGCGACGAGCAGCAGCGCGACCAGCCACGCCACCAGGAAGCCGACGGAGTAGAGCAGGCCGTCGTAGCCGTAGAAGGCCACGGCGCCGACGATTCCGAGGAAGGAGGCGGCCGACAGGTAGTCGCCCGCGATGGCGAAGCCGTTCTGCTTGCCGCTGAACTGGGCGCCGCCGGTGTAGAAGGAGCTGGCTGCCTTCGCCTGGTTCGCCGTGACCCGGATGACGATGGTCAGGGTCACCACGACGAAGAGCGCGAAGATGACGATGTTGACAATGGGATTGCCGAGTGTCTCGAGGAGGATCACTTGGAGGCTCCTTCCAGCTCTTCGCGGATCTTGGTGGCGATGGGGTCGACCTTGTTGTTCATGTGGCGGATGTAGAGCCACGTGATGAGGAAGGTCGTGACGAACTGTGCGAGCCCGAAGATCGTGCCGAGGTTGATGTTCCCGAGAATCGGGGTCGCCATGAGGTCGCGTGCGTACACGGACATCAGCACGTAGGCGAAGTACCAGATGAGGAACGCCGCGGTCATCGGGAAGGCGAAGCCCCGGAAGGCCTTCTTCAGACCCTGGAACTCCTCCGAGGCCTGGGCGCGACGGAAGGCGTCCTGCGGGATCACGCGTTTCTGCGGCCCCACGTGGTCAAGCTCGGGGAGCGGGTTGTGGTGTTCGGGGAGGTGGTACTCGGGGTCATCGGTGTAATCGGGATGCTGTGCATCGCGTGAAGTCATGGGACCTCCTGACTCAGGGCCAACGTTGGCGACTTGAAGATAACCCCCAGCCCTCCGTGTGGGTCAACACCAACCCCCCGTGGCGCGCCAATCGTTGTGAAGTTGTTAGAAAGTCACGGCTTTGAGAATCTCCACGTCGAGAGGTTGACCCTCAGCGGAACACGACCGTCCGGTTGGCGTCGAGGAAGACCCGGTGCTCGGCCACGAGACGGACTGCCTCGGCCAGCGTCCGTGACTCCTGCTCCTGGCCCATCGCCACCAGCTCGGGAACGGACTTGGCGTGGTCGACACGCGTGACGTTCTGCTCGATGATGGGGCCCTCATCCAGGTCAGGGGTGACGAAGTGCGCCGTCGCTCCGATGAGCTTGACGCCTCGTGCGTGCGCCTGTCGGTATGGGTTCGCCCCCTTGAAGCCGGGCAGGAACGAGTGGTGGATGTTGATCACGCGCCCCGCCAGGGCTGCGCAGAGGCGGGGGGAGAGGATCTGCATGTAGCGGGCCAGCACGACCAACTCGACGTCGTACTCCGCGACGGTGTGGAGCACCGCGTCCTCGAAGTCGTGCTTGTTCTCGGGAAGGACGACGTGGTCGGAGAAGGGGATCCCGTAGAAGCTCGCGAGGTCCTCAAGGTCGGGGTGGTTCGCCATGATCCGCGCCACCTTGATGGGGAGCTGGCCGGCCCGCTGCCGGTACAGAAGGTCGTTGAGGCAGTGCCCGGCCCGGGAGGCAAGGATCAGGGTCCTTCGGCGACGCTTCACCGAGTCGAGGTGCCACGTGGCGCCCAGGCTGTCGGCCAGGGGGGCGATGTCGTCCTCGAACACCTCGCGGTCGAACCCGCACTGCACCTCGATCCGTACGAAGAACCGCCCGGTGTCGGTGCTTGAGAACTGCTGGAGCTCGGTGATGTTGCCCCGGGCTGCGACGATGGCGCCGGTCACGCCGTGGACGATCCCCGGCTGGTCGGGGCAGGACAGGGTGAGCACCCAGTCGGACGATTCGGTCACGGGGCCGCACTCTACGCGATGCCCGGTCGCCGGACGCCGTCCTCACAGGCCTGCCTCGTCCAGGGCGCGGGCCGCCAGTCCTCGGCCGAGCTCGATGATCTCCGCCGCGCGGTGGAACTCCAGGATCGAGGCGGCGTTCTGCGGGACCGACACAAGCACGTCGGGCGGGTTCGCGGCCGTCCGGAACCTCGTGATGAGCGCCTCCGCCGTCTCCAGCGCCATGGCCACGACATCGGTGGTCCGCAGGTCCCGCGGCAGGTCGTCGAATTCCGTCACCTTGGGAAGGATGCGCGGGGTTGCCGGCTCCTCGCTGGCCGGCTCCCCGGGGCCGGGAGCGATGGTGGAGGCGACGTCGGTGCCGGCCGTGGGGCGGACGCCGGTGAGCCAGGTCACGATGCCCCGGACGGGCTCGGCGTCCAGCACGCCACGGCGAACCCGCTCAGTCCAACGCTCCAGGGTGGTGAACTCCTCGGACGAGGCGACCAGCGGAGCGCCGTTGAGCACGCCCGGTGTGCGTCCGGAGAGGCTGACCGCGAGCGTGAGGTCGGCGGGGTATCCCGAGAGGGCGTCCACGGGCACCGGATTCAGAAGTGCCCCGTCGGCGAGCAGTCGGCCATTGATCATGACGGGCGTGAAGACGCTCGGGATGCCGATGGAGGCCCGCATCGCCATGGCCACGGGGCCGTGCTGGAACCAGACCTCGCGGCGGGCTGTGAGGTCGGTTGCGACGGCGATGAAGGGGAGCGGGAGAGACTCGATGGTGGCGCCCGCGAGCATTTCCTCCACGCGGTCCATGACTCGTTGGCCCCACAGGGCGCCCGGGCCGGTGAAGGCCGGGTCGAGCAGCTTCAGCACGTCACGTTGGGTCAGCTGGCGCACCCAGTCGGTGAAGCGGGGCAGGGCGCCGGCAGCCTCGAGCCCGCCGACGACCGCTCCCATCGAGCTGCCCGCGATCGCGGTGATCTCGTGACCACGCACGTGGAGCTCTTCGATGACCCCGATGTGCGCGTACCCGCGGGCGCCGCCGGAGCCCAGTGCCAGGGAGATCCTCATGGGCCCCAGCCTAGGCTTCGTGATCCCCGGTTTGCCGGGGCGCGGCTCACCGGCAGGAGGGCGCCGCCTCGCTAGGCTGACGGCCATGAACGGGCCGAGCAGCGGGAGCGGGCGTGTGGTCGCCGTGGTCGTGGCCTGGAACCGGCGGGACCTGTTGCTGCGCTGCCTCGACGGGCTCGCCGCGCAGGAGCGGCGCCCGGACGCGGTCGTCGTCGTGGACAACGCCTCAACCGACGACTCGGCGGCAGCGGCGCGCAGTCACCCCGTCGTGACCGAGGTCGTCACCCTCCCCGTCAACACCGGCGGTGCCGGAGGTTTCGCTGCCGGGATCGCCCGCGCGGCGTCCACGCACGACGCCTCCCGCGTGTGGGTGATGGACGACGACACCGTGCCCACGCCGACCGCCCTGGCCGAATTGCTGGACGCCGTGGCCCGGTTCGGCGGGGATGTGGCGGTGGCGGCGTCCCGCGCGGACTGGACAGATGGCCGGGAGCACCCCATGAACACGCCACGGCGACGGGTCGGGCTCCCACGGCGGCACCACGCTCGGGCGGACGCTGTGGGCGCGCGGCAGATCCGGTCTGCCTCGTTCGTGTCGATCCTGATCGACGCCGCCGCCGTGTGGGACGCGGGCCTGCCGCGAGCGGCGTACTTCCTGTGGAACGACGACTTCGAGTACACCGCGCGGCTCCTGCGGCGCAGGTTCGGTCTCTACGTGCCCGCCAGCCGGGTCCACCACCTCACGAAGACCTTCGGCGCCAGCGACGCGGATCCGGGGCCGCGGTTCTACAACGAGGTCCGTAACAAGGTGTGGCTGTTCACGCGGTCGGAGGCGCTGGCGCCCTGGGAGAAGCTGCTCTACGGTGCGTCGACGCTCCGGCGCTGGGCGCGCACCCTGGCTCGTTCGGCCGATCGGAGGGCCCTGTTGGGCCACGCCCGCCGCGGGCTGCGGGACGGCCTGCGCACCCCCGCCTCGACGGTCTCCCTGCTGGCTGGCACCCCTGTCGACCTCGACGTCCGCGTCGTCGAGGCGGGGGCTGGCCGTGGGTGACTTCAGCGTCCTGCTTCCGGTCTACGCCGGCGACGAACCACGGTTCTTCGCCCGCGCGTTGCGCTCGGTGAGCGTCGACCAGGAGTTGCGCCCTGCGGAGATCGTGCTCGTGAGGGACGGCCCGGTCGGGCCGGAGCTCGCGGCCGTCGTCTCCGACGCTGTGGCCGGTCGACTCACCGGAGACGTCCCCGTCCACCCAATCCTGCTCCGCCGCAATGTGGGGCTGGCGCGCGCCCTCGACATCGGGCTGGTCGCGTGTGCCCACGAGATCGTGGCACGGGCGGACGCCGACGACATCTCGCTGCCATCCCGCTTTCGGCGCCAGATCCCGGTCGTGGAGGGTGGCGTCGACCTGCTGGGCTCGGCGATCACCGAATTCGTGGACGACGAGACGACCCTGGGTGCCACGAGAACCCTGCCCACCGAAGCCCCTGAGATCGCCGCGATGGCCCGGTTCCGCGACCCCTTCAACCATCCCAGCGTCGTCTACCGACGGTCCGCGGTCGCTGCCGCGGGCGGGTACCAGCACTTGGACAAGATGGAGGACTACTGGCTGTTCGCCCGCATGATCGCCGCGGGGGCGTCCGTGGCCAACCTGGCCGAGCCGCTCGTGCTGTACCGGGTCGGCGCAGGCGCGTACGACCGCCGCGGGGGACGGCACATGCTCGGGTCGGAACTGCGGCTGCAGTTCCGTCTGTTGCGCTCCGGCTTCGTGACCTGGGCGCAGGCGCTCCGCAACGTTGCGGTCCGTGGGGGGTACCGGCTGATCCCCACCGGGGTGCGGGAGGGCCTGTACCGGCGTTTCATCCTGCGGGGGCGCTGACCCCGGCCCTGGTCAGGGGGGACCCTCCCGCAGCCGTCGGACGGCCTCGTGGCTCTCCCCGTCGAAGACGACACGGCCGTGCTCCATGACGATGCCGCGCGCGCAGATCTCCTGCACCATGTTGAGGTCGTGCGACACCACCATCAACGTCTTGCCGGAGGCAACCAGTTCCTTGATCCGGGCGATGCACTTGCGTTGGAAGGGCTCGTCTCCCACGGCGAGGATCTCGTCGACGAGAAAGACGTCGGGGTCGGTGTGCACCGCCACCGAGAACGCGAGCCTGAGGTACATGCCGGAGGAGTAGAACTTCACCTGGGTGTCGATGAACTCGCCTATCTCGGAGAAGGCGAGGATGTCATCGAAGCGGTCCTGGATCTCGGCCCGTGTCATGCCCAGGATGGCGCCGTTGAGGAACACGTTGTCCCGCCCTGACAGGTCGGGATGGAAGCCGGCGCCCACCTCGATGAGGCCGGCCACCCGGCCCCGGACGCCAACCGTCCCGCTGTCCGGTCTCATCACGCCCGAGACGAGCTTGAGGGTGGTGGACTTTCCTGAGCCGTTGAGGCCGATCAGGGCGACCGTCTCGCCCTCCTTGATGTCGAAGGTGACGTCGTCGAGGGCCCTGAACTTGGCGGACAGGTCACCCTTGCGACCTTTCAGGAGCCAGACGAGCGCCTCCTTGAGCGACCGGGTGTGGCGCAGGACGAACTCCTTGGACACGGCGTCGACGCGGATCATCACGTCGGGGAGGTGGACGTCGGGGGCGTGGACGTCGGCGGGCTGCGTCATCTCAGAGCTCCTGGGCGAAGTGCCCCTCGAACCGGCGGAAGGTCGCGTCCCCCGCCAGAAGGACCAGCAGGGACAGTCCGGTCGCGATCGGCAACCAGAGGGTGAACAGGTTCGGGGGCAGGTGCCAGGCCGAGGCCCCGCTGGTCGTCGGTGCCCAGAAGCCGTAGTGGAAGAGCTCGACAGCCACGGTCAACGGGTTCAGCATGTACGCCGTGTAGGCCCAGCGGGGGAACGCCTCGTAGACCATGGTCCACATGTAGAGCACCGGCGAGGCCCAGGCCGCGACCATGTTGATCAGGTCGACGATGTTCTCGGCATCACGGAAGAACACGTTCGCCGTGGCGAACATGAGCCCGGCACCGACCGAGAAGATCGCCACGATCGCGACCGCCGCCAGCACGCTGGCGAGTTGGGCCAGCGAGGGGGCCCACCCGACGAAGAGGCACGCGAGAAGGAGCACGACGACCTGGGGGAGGAAGTGAACCACCGCAACCCACAAGGACGACACCGGGAAGAGTTCGCGGGGGAGATAGATCTTCTTGATGAGCCCGCCGTT
>CAZZGU010000124.1:0-7426 GCA_964653755.1 uncultured Nigerium sp.
CTGCGGCGGAGCTCGTCCTCGGTGAAGCGTCGGAAGTCCTCGGCGGCGGCGTGGTCGTCGGCGTAGGCGTCCGGGAAGAGCCGCTGCACGAGCGGATCGTCGTGGTCGAGCGGGGTCGCTCCCCCGAAGCCGACCTCCCAGCGATCGAACGGGTCGTCGGACGCCGGGGCCGGACGCTCCCCGGTGTCCCCGAGCAACTCGTTCAACTGCTCGACCAGCGACGTCAGCATCGCCACCTCGTAGTCCTCGTCGCGTTCGAACGCCCTCATGCCGACCTCTCGAGCGTGGCCCACAGGCCGTAGGCGTGCATCGCCGTCACGTCGCGCTCCATCTCCTCGCGCGTCCCCGACGACACGGACGCCTTGCCCTCGGTGTGCACCTGCATCATGAGCCGCTGCGCCTTGGCGCGCGGGAACCTGAAGTAGGTCATGAAGACGTGGGTGACGTAGCTCATGAGATTCACCGGATCGTCCCAGACGATCGTCGTCCATGGCGTCAGCGCCTGCGTCGTCCCCGCGGGGCGCTCGTCGACGGCAGTGCCCCCCGCGGGGGTCACCGGGACGTCGGTCAGCGCCATGGGGCTATTCTGGCAGACGCGCGCACTAGTCTTTCCGCCATGACGCCGTCGACCGCCCTGCTCACCGATCACTACGAGCTGACCATGGTGCAGGCCGCCATGGGATCGGGCACCGCCTTCCGCCGTTCGGTCTTCGAGCTGTTCCCGCGCCGCCTGCCCGAGGGGCGCCGCTACGGCGTCGTGGCGGGAACCGGTCGGGCGCTGGACGCCATCGAGTCGTTCCGCTTCGACGAGGCCGAGCTCCAGTTCCTTCGGGACGCGGACATCGTCAACGACGACGTCGCCCATTGGCTGGCGGGCTACCGCTTCGCCGGCGACATCTGGGGCTACCCCGACGGCGAGGTCTACTTCCCGGGCTCACCGATCATGGTCGTCGAGGGCTCGTTCGCCGAAGCGGTGGTGCTCGAGACCGTCCTGCTCTCGATCTTCAACTATGACTCGGCCGTCGCGTCGGCGGCGTCACGGATGACCGCCATGGCCGGCGACCGCCCCTGCATCGAGATGGGCAGCCGCCGCACCAACGAGTGGTCGGCCGTCGTCGCCGCGCGCGCCGCCTACATCGCGGGCTTCGCCTCCACGTCCAACCTCGAGGCCGGACGCCGCTTCGGCGTCCCCACGGCAGGAACGGCCGCCCACAGCTTCACGCTGCTCCACGACACCGAGGAGGACGCCTTCCGAGCCCAGTTGGCATCACTCGGCGACAGGACGACGCTGCTGGTCGACACCTACGACGTGATGGCAGCCGTGGAGAAGGGCGTCGAGCTCACCGGCGGACGCCTGGGCGCCGTGCGGCTGGATTCCGGCGACCTCCTCACCCAGGCCGCCGAGGTCCGCAAGCTGCTCGACGACCTCGGGGCGATCCACACGCGCATCATCGTCACCTCTGACCTCGACGAGTTCCAGATCGCGGCGCTGCGCTCCGCTCCCGTCAATGGGTACGGCGTGGGCACCAACCTCGTCACGGGTTCGGGAGCGCCTACCTGTGGGTTCGTCTACAAGCTGGTCAGCCGCGCGGACAGTGACGGCCCGGACGCCCCGCTGCACCCGGTCGCGAAGCGCTCGGCCAACAAGGGCAGCATCGGCGGCCGCAAGTTCGCCCTCCGCCGTCTCGATCAGCGCGGGGTGGCCGAGGCCGAGGTCATCGGCGTGGGGGCTGCGCCGGCCAGCGACCACAACGACCGCCCGCTGCTCGTGGAACTCGTCCGGGGCGGGGAGATCGTCGGGCGCGAACCGCTGGCGGCCGCGCGCGCCCGCCATCTGGCCGCCCGCGCCGAGCTTCCGATCGGGGCGATGAAGATGAGCAAGGGCTTCCCGGCCATCGTCACCATCATGCTGGACGCCGAGGGCGACCAGACCTTCAACCCCTACGCACCGGAGGACTGAGCACACCCGACCCGGGCGAGCGCGGCCGGGCGAGCGCGGCCGAGCTCAGTCCTCGGCGGGCCAGGCCCGCATCACCGGGGACGGCGGCGCGTCGACCGGGAGCGCCCGCAGCAGCCGCTGGCGGATGCCGATCAGGCGCTTGGCGTGTTCCTGGAGTTCGACGTCCTCGGGCAGGCGCGGGTTCCACGACCTGACCGGAACCTTGCGCCCCTCCTCGTCGAGGGCGACGTAGACCATCGTGCAGTGCGTGGTCTCCCGAAGGTCGCGGGTCCTCGGGTCCCCGGAACGCACGTGAACGGAGATGTGCATGCTCGTCAGGCCCGTGTAGAGCAGGCGCGCGTCCACCTCGACCAGGTCCCCCACGAACATCGGCCGGTAGAAGCGGACGCCGCCGGCGTACGCGGCAACCGCAGTGCCGCCGTGCCAACGCTCGGCGACGAGGTTGGCCGTCTGGGCGATCCACCGCATGACGTACCCGCCGTGCACCTTGCCGCCCCAGTTGACGTCGGTCGGCGCAGCCAGGAAGCGGAGGGTCTCGCGGCAGGCCTCGGTGTGGTCGGAGTAGACCTGCCGGGCCATGTCCAACTCGATGTCGCGGCGGACGTCCTTGAGCAGGACGGCGCGGGCGTGCTCCGCCTCCTCCCAGGGGTCAGCCGGATCGAGACGCGGGACGGGCGTCGGGCGTCCGTCCTCCCCCATCGCGACGAACTGGAGGACGCACTGCGTGTTCACCGCGAGCTCCCCGGTGCGGGGGTCGCCGCTGGACACGGTGCAGACCACCTGCATGCTCGTGGTGCCGGTGTAGACGACCCGGGCCTGCACCTCGACCAACTCCCCCACAGCGAGCCGTCGCGTGAAGTGGATGTTGCCGACGTAGGCGGTGACGCAGTACGCGCCGGACCAGCCGACGGCGCAGGCGTAGCCGGCCTTGTCGATCCACTCCAGCACCTTGCCGGCCCCGATCAGGCCGTGGATGGCTGCATCCGTGGGGGCGGCCAGGAAGCGTAGGGTGACACCTCGTTGGGTACCGGGCATGCCGCGGTCATCTCCTCCCTACGACCGGCGACGTGAACCGGTTCATGACGGTCGCAAGCCTTCTGGCCCGCTCGCTGACATAGACATCCTCCAGCGTGATGGGCTCGCCGTCCTGCCCGGACAGCGGCACGCGCCAGTTCGGGTACTCGTCGATCGTGCCGGGCTGGTTCTGGGTGAGACGGTCACCCACGGCGTCCGTCAGGGCAGCGCAGAGCACCCGCGACCGCGTCTGCACGAGGAACCGGTGCATCGCCAGCACCATCCCCTCGACGGGATCGTCGTCCTCGACGATGAGGCCCCGGTCGCGCAGCACCCGCTCCCAGGCGGCGAACTGCCGCTCGGCGATCGCCAGCTCCTCCTCCAGCGACTCGGTGAGCAGGCCGAGGTGGTGCTGCAGCCGGATGTGGTCCAGCGCGAGGTAGCCCGCGGTGGGGGGCAGGTCGTGCGTGGTGACCGAGGCCATGCAGTACTCGCGGTACCGCTCGGGTGGCAGGGGCGTGCCGTCGGCGTCCGTCTCGAACCAGGCAATCGAGGTGCCCAGCACGCCGCGGTCCTGCAGGTAGGTGCGCACCCAGGGCTCGACGGTCCCCAGGTCCTCCCCTACGACGAGGGCACCCGCCCGCTGCGCCTCGAGGACGAGGATCCCCACCATGGCCTCGTGGTTGTAGCGCACGTAGCTGCCCTGCGTGGGGTTCATCCCGTCTGGCACCCACCAGAGCCGGAAGAGGCCCATGACATGGTCCACGCGGATGCCGCCGGAGTGGCGCAGGATGCCCGCCACCATCGCCCGGAACGGCGCGTAGCTGAGCTCCTCGAGGCGGTCAGGACGCCAGGGCGCCTGTCCCCAGTCCTGCCCCAGCTGGTTGTAGTGGTCCGGGGGGGCGCCCACGCTCACGAACTGCGCGAAGGCGTCCCCGAGCGTCCATGCCTCGGCGCTCTTACGGCTGACGCCGACGGCCAGGTCGTTCATGATGCCGAGCCGCATCCCCGCGTCCCGGGCCGCGGACTGGGCGTTCCGCAACTGGTTGTCGGCCACCCACTGCAGCCACACGAAGAAGTCGATGTCCGTGGCGTGGGTGGCGGCGAACGCCGCCACCGCCGGGGAGGACGGGCGCTGGAACTCCGCGGGCCACTCGCGCCAGTTCATGCCGTGCTCGCCCACGAGCGCGCACCAGGTGGCGAACTGCATGAGCGGCCGTCCCTCCCGCCGCGCGAAGTCGTCGCGCGCCATGCGGCGCACCTCGGACAGCCCCTCGTCGAAAACGATCCGCAGCGCCGCCAGCTTGGCGCGCCAGACGGGGTCGCGTTCGATCCGGTCGGCCTTCAGTTCGCGCAGCAGGCCCTCGCGTAGCTTGCGGATGCGCTCGCGCTTCTTCTCCGACAGCCGCGCATACTCGGGCACCGATTCCGGCCGCAGGTAGAGCGGGTTGACGTAGCGGCGGCTCGTGGGCAGGTACGGCGACGGTTCGAGGGGGGGCTTGGGTTCCGCCGCGTGCAGCGGGTTGACCAGGACGTAGTGGGCGAAGTGCTGCGTGGCCGCCCAGGTGCTGAGGTCGGCCAGGTCCTGCAGGTCGCCGACGCCCCACGAGTCGCGCGAGCGGACGCTGTAGAGCTGGGTCGCGTACCCCCAGACCCGCCGGTCGCCCATCGCTGACGGGAAGCCGAGAAAATGCGGGCTCACCACGAGGGTCGCCTCGGACGTCCGGCCGGGGACCGTGAGCTGCAGCCTGTGGTACCCCAAGGGCAGGTTGTCAGGAACGAGGAAGGACGCCTCGCCGACCAGGCGTCCGTCGACCTCCCGATCGGGTTCCCAGTTGTCGACCTGCGCGCACTCGCGCGTGCCGCCGTCCTCGAGGCGGACGACCAGCGTCGCCGCACTGCCGGCGTCCATGTGGGCTTCGACCTGGACGGCTCGACCCTGTTCGGTGACCACGCAGGGGGGCAGCGGACGCCGCCACGGACGCAGCCGGAGCTCGTGCAACGCAGCCTGCGCGGCCGCGGGGGTGGCGGCATCGACACCCATGCCGCGGAGGATGCCGATGATGGTGGCGTCGCTGACCTCGATGATCCGGCCCTTCCAGTCCCAGAACTGGGTGGAGATCCCGAACGCCTCCGCGAGCTCCGCGAGGGCCTGCTGCGTCAATGCCATGGTGCGACCTTACCGGCGGTCACTCGGTCGCGGGTAGCCTGCGTCAGGTGGTCTGATGCTCGAACGGCCCCAGAACCCGCCGGAGAAGGGCCGCGAGCTGGGCCGCCTCGTCGTCGGACAGGACGGACAGGACGGAACGCTCCATGGTGAGCAGGTCCGCGAGCGCCCGCTCGACGACGTCACGGCCCTCCTCGGTGAGGCGGACGCGCACGCCTCGCCGGTCGTGCGGGTCGGGCCCGCGCTCGACCAGCCCTCGCCCGGCCAGCCGGTCGATGCGGTTGGTCATGGTGCCGCTGGTCGACAGTGTCTGCTGGATCAGGGCCCCGGGAGAAAGGTCGTAGGGAGGACCGCCGCGGCGCAGCGCCGCCAGGACGTCGAACTCCCAGCCGTCGAGCTGGTGGGCCGCGAAGACGCGCTTGCGCGCGAGCTCGAAGTGACGTGCGAGACGCGACACCCGCGACAGGACGGCAAGCGGGCGGACGTCCAGCCGCGGCACCTCATGGCGCCAGGCCTCCATGATGCGGTCGACCTCGTCCATACAGCCCCTCTCGACATCAAGATTCTAACCCTCGAAACACCGCCTCGAGGAGAAGGCCGCACGAGACCGTGACGAGACCGTGATCGGCCGCTTCTCGGGTGAGGCACGGTGCTTATCCCACCCCGGCCGTGTGTCTAGGATGAAGCCGTGACACAGTTGACCCCCGCACCCGGCTCCCAGACCGTCCTCGACGAGCGCACGGACCTGAGGCTCGACGAGGGTGATCACGAGCGCTTCTCGCACTTCGTCGCCAAGGACAAGCTGACCGAGGCCATGGTCATGGGGACGCCGGTGGTCGCGCTGTGTGGAAAGGTGTGGGTCCCGAGCCGCAACCCCGACCGGTACCCGGTGTGCCCCGAGTGCAAGGAGATCTGGCAGTCGCTGCGCCCCGGCGGCGAGGGTGGTGCGGACCAGTGAACGGCCCCCTGACGCGCACCCTGGTGGTGATGCGGCACGCCAAGTCCTCCTGGCGGACCAACGAGCCCGACATTCGGCGTCCGCTCTCGGAGCGGGGCACGCGCGACGCCGTGGTCGCTGGTCAGGAGCTCGCGAAGCTGGGACTCGACGTGGTGCTCTGCTCCCCGGCGACCCGTGCCCGGCAGACCTGGCAGTGCCTCGAGCTGGGGGGCGTGCACTGCGCCGACGTGAGGATCCGGGACGCGATCTACCAGGGCTGGACGCCGGGCTATCTGGATGAGGTGCGCGCCCTGCCCGGCTCGGCGCGGGCGGCCCTGCTGATCGGGCACGAGCCGGTGGTCTCCGACCTGGTCATCAGCCTGGCGGTCTCCTCCGTCCTGACCGAGCGCGTGGAGGAGAAGTTCCCCACCGGGGCCGTCGCGATCCTGCAGCACGAGCTCGACTGGGACGAACTGGGTTTCGGGCTGGCCCGGCTCGTCGCGTTCGAGGTGCCCCGGGGATGAACGCCCCGGAGCTCGTGGGCTACCTCGCCTCCGCGCTCGTCGTCGCGTCGCTGGCGATGCGCTCGGTCGTCAAGCGGCGCCTGCTCTCGTTGGCCGGAGCGATCCTCTTCGCCACGTACGGGTTGCTGACGGCCGCGTGGCCCGTCGTCATCGCCGCCGTCGCGCTGGGCGTCCATGATGTGTGGCGCCTGCGCCGCGAAATGTCACCGCAACCGGCCATGGCAGCCGTGCCCCTGGAGCCGGACTCCCCCTTCCTGCACGACTTCCTCGGCGCGCACGCGGTCGAGATCCAGCACAGCCAGCCGGACTTCCACCCCGCTGCGTCCGACCGCTTCGTGCGCCTGCTGACACGGGAGGGCCTGCCGGCCGGCGTGATCATCGGGGAGCCGGCGGGCAACGAACTGATGGTCCGGCTCGACTACGTGACCCCCGCCTACCGCGACAGCCAGATCGCCCGGTGGATGTTCGGGCCCGGTCGCCGCATCTTCACCGACGCCGGCTTCACGCGGCTCGTCACGACGGCGTCCACGGCGCAGCACCGCAACTACCTCGATCTCGTGGGCTTCGGCCCCGAGGGAAGCCTCCACGTTCTCGACCTCACGCGCTGAGGCGGACGCCCTCCGCTCAGTAGCGGTACAGGTCCGCCTTGTACGGCCCGGCGACGGGGACGCCGAGGTACTCGGCCTGCTCCTGCGTCAACGTCGAGAGCCGGACGCCCAGCGCGTCCAGGTGCAGGCGCGCGACCAGCTCGTCGAGGTGCTTCGGCAGGGTGTAGACGCCCGTGGGGTACTCCTCGGGACGCGTGTAGAGCTCGATCTGGGCGA
>CAZZGU010000125.1:0-7422 GCA_964653755.1 uncultured Nigerium sp.
CGGTGGCCCGGGACCTTGTGCTTGCGGTTCTGTTGACGGCCGTGTTCATGTCGATGCTGTGCGTGACGATCATCAACGTGGCGCTCCCTTCGATTCAACGGGGATTGTCCGCGACGGCGGCGGACCTGCAGTGGGTGCTCGCGGGGTATTCCCTCACCTTCGGGGTCCTGCTGATCCCGGCGGGGCGTGCCGGAGACCTGTTCGGCCACGGGCGGGTGTTCGTCCTGGGGGTCGCACTGTTCACGCTCGCCTCGGTCGTGGCGACGGCGGCGCCCTCCGCCGTCGTCCTGAACCTGTCCCGGGTGCTGATGGGGGTGGGTGCGGGCCTGTTCAACCCCCAGGTCATGGGGATGATCCAGCACCTCTACCCCGGGCAGGAGCGGGCCCGGGCGTTCGGGATCTACGGTGCGGTGGTCAGCGTGGGCGCCGCGATCGGCCCGGTCATCGGTGGGGCGCTGCTGTCCTGGCTCCCGCCGGACATCGGGTGGCGGGCCACGTTCGCGATCAATGTCCCGTTCGGGGTGTTCGCGCTCGGCCTGGCGCTGGTGTGGTTGCCGCGCCCCGAGGCTCGCGCGGCTGGTGGTCCCCGGGCCGACCTGGATCCGGTCGCGGTGGTCCTCCTGACCGCCGCGACGGTATGCGTCATGTTGCCGTTCATCCGCGGTTCGATGTGGTTGCTTGCCGCTGGTGGCCTGCTCGTGGCGGCCTTCGTGGCGTGGGAGCGCGGCTACGCCGCCCGCGGCCGTGCGCCGATGGTGGACCTGGCGCTGTTCCGGCTGCGTTCCTTCAGTGTGGGGGTGACGGTCCTGGCGTTCTTCTACACCGGCACGATCAACGTCTACGTGATCCAGACACTCTTCATCCAGCAGGGGCTCGGCGGGTCGGCGTTGCTGGCGGGCCTGGTGTCCCTGCCGCCAGCCCTGGCCACCGGATACGGCTCTCACCTGGGGGCCCGGTTACTCGCACGCCACCGTGGCCGCGTGGTCACGTGGGGCCTGCTCGTCCTGCTGGTGGGCCTGGTGGCGACCATCGGGGTGATGTTCCTGATCGCGGCGGGTGCCAGCGTTTGGTGGAACGCGGTGACGATGTCCGTGCTGGGTGTCGGCATGGGCGCGGTGACGAGCGCGATCCAGACCCTCACCCTCGAAGACGTGCCAGTTGGCAGCGGCGGCACCGCGGGCGGGATCCTGCAGACAGGACAGCGCGTCGGCAGCGCCATCGGCATGGCCATCATCCCCGGGATCTGGTTCACCACATTCGACCAGGGCCCGGCACCCGCCCACGCCTACGCCTACGCCGCCATCGGGGGATTCGTGCTCATCGCCCTGCTCGTCCACCTCCTGGCCCGCCCCAAGGCACAGTTGTCTGCCCGACAGCCCTGACCACCTGCCCCGCCCGGCTCACGCTCAGTCCAGGACCCGCCCAGATCTAGCTCCCCGAACGCGCGGATGTCTGCCGCACACCGGACGTGTTCACGCGTGCTACTCAGGCTTGATACCGCCTACCAGACGCAGGTCTCCGCCGATCGGTCCGATGATCTTGGCAAAGATGCGGTTCACCAGGGTCGGTTCACCCCAAGGGACGTACTGGATGGTCACGTCGGTGAAGCCGGCCTCCTCGACCATCCGTCGTACGTCGTCCTCTGCCCACACTGGGATTCCGCCCCATGCCTTGTGAGTTTGCGTGCCCTCAGCGACCCGCTCGCTGATGTTCAGGACCGCCCGACCGCCGGGGCGCAGCACCCTGAATGCTTCGCCCAGCACCTGCTCCGGGTCCGGGAACGCCTCGAACACCGACATGGCTGTGACCGAGGTGAAGGTCTCATCCGGCCACGGCAGGGCGGCAGCGTCACCCTTCACGATCTCCGCCGTGCCTGCGGAGATTCGCTCCGCCAGTCGGCGGCGAGCCAAGTCGACCTGAATATCGGACAGGTCGATGCCGGCCACACGGTGTACTCGATCTGCCTGCCCCGCTAGGAACCCGGCCGACCCGCAGCCGAGTTCCAGCAGCTCATCGTCTGGACGCAATTCCAGTGCGTCGGCGACGGCCGGGTTCGAGGTTTCGGACCAGAGCCCCACACGCGGAACCAAGCGCTCTCACGGCCACATTACCCCTGAACGAGCGGTCCACACCTCGCGGCTTCCAACGTCCGCTATGCCGCCATCCACGCGGCTCGGGGGTTCCGTGGGGGACCTCCGTACATGCCGACCGGCGCGATCGATCTTGGGCGGGGCGCCTGTTACATGTAACCTGATGGTATGGCTGTGAGGGAGCGTGTGGGCGAGTACCGCCATCGCATGCGGGCACGGGGTTACCGCCCGGTGCAGGTGTGGGTCCCCGACGTGCGCAGTGAGCAGTTCGTGCGCGAGGCGCGGCGCCAAGCAGCCGTGATCGCGCGGATCGACCGCCACAGCGATGACCAGGACTTCATCGAGGCCATGTCGCTCGATTGGGACGAGGAGTGAAACGCGGGGAACTGTGGACGGTGGCTGGCGGGGTCTATGCGTCCAAGCCGAGGCCCGCTGTGATCGTGCAGGACGATGTCTTCGAGCTGACGGAGTCGGTCACGGTCGCTCCGCTCACCACCACCCTGACCGATGCGCCGCTGCTGCGACTTCGGGTCCCTGTTGGAGGCCTGACTGGCTTGACCCAGGAAAGCGAGGTGATGGTGGACAAGTTGACCACCATGAGGCGGAGCAATGTTCAGGTCAGGATCGGGCGCCTGTCGAGCCAGCAGATGGTCGAGTTGGAGCGACTGATGATGACCTTCCTCGGCATGGCCCGGTAGCCCACATCCAACGCCCGGGACATCCTAAATGCCGCAGTTGGTGCGTTACGGAACCGGGTGATCGAACGGGTTGATGAGGCTCAGGTCGCTCAAGTGGGCGAAGTCCTTGGTGTTTCGAGTGGCCAGGGTGGCGGCGTGCGCCAGGCAGATTCCGGCGATCTGTGCGTCGGCCAGCGACATCGATCGTCCCTGATCCATACCGGCGACCAGGAGTCGGGCCGCGGCTTGGGCGGCGGGCACGTCGTAGGTGGCGATGGTGTCGGCGAACGCGTCCAGCAATCTGGTCCAGCGACGCTCCAGGTCCTTGCGTCGGCGGCCCTTCGGCAATCGCCCCAGCCCCCGGTCGATCTCTTCGACGGTCACGACGCTGATGGTCAGGTCAGCCGCCGCCACACTGTGCGCCCACGCCAGCACGCGCGGGTCGGGGGTGTCCTTCATGAACGCCGAGACGATGTTGGTGTCGGCGATGATCACGACAGATCGACCGGACGCGGCGACTCGGTCCGTTCGGGCACCACGAGATCCACGCCTCCGACCTCGGCGAACGTGACGTGCAGGGCGAGCAGGATGTTCTCCTCAGGAAGATCCACTGCTGCGTCGAGGATGGCGCGGACCTCGGCCTCAACTGAACGGCCGTGCTTGGCTGCACGGCCACGCAACCGAGCGTGAGTGTGTTCATTCAACTGCCGGATCGTCAAAGTGCTCATGACCACCACCTCCTGACAGCAATGCTAGCACCTCGCTCATGGCCGACGGAAGACCAAACCAGACGCGCGGATCTGCCGCAGGCAGCGCGGTGCAGTCGGGCGGATCGCCCCCCGTGCCGGTCGATGGGCCCGCTACCAGGTGCGGGGCAGGTCGGGCGGGAGGTAGCTGTTCAGGACTGTCCGGCGGCCGGCGAGTTTGGCCGCGATGGAGAGCACGGTCATCAGTGCTCGCCACACCATGGGGGGCGGGCCGGCGATCATGTATTGGCCGTTCTCTGACACGAGGGCGAGCGAGAGGAGGTCTTTCGCTTTGCCGTCGGCGGCGATGCGGCCATCGCGTGCGAGCCCGAAGGCGACCCGGATGCCACGTTCGGCGAAGTAGCCTGGTTTGGCGGTGACTCGCACGGTCACGTCGGCCCCGCTTACGTTAGTGGGAGCGTGAAACTCCTGGTGGACGGTGTGCTGCTGACCGACTTCCAGGTCGTGGGGGACGCCGTCGACGGTGAGGTGAAGCCTGCCGGCCAGGACGTGGAAGTTTTCTGCCCCGGGATGGCGGTGTGTCACGACAGGGACCCGGCCGGAGGGGATGACCAGGTCGAAGACGCACTGTTCGACTCCTGATTCCAGGAAGGTCAACACTTCACCGGTGATGGGGTTGTGGATGGTTCGCCACGGATCATGCAGAATCCGCGGCCCGGACGTGGTCGACTCGTCGATACTCACGGCACCTCTTTACCTCGGCTTGAACACCGATAATCACAGGAGCGACATCCGCTACTGCCGCCCCTGTTGTGTGGCGATTCATCTCAAGGCTGGGAACCGACTGTGTGGAACTCGTGTTGGGGGCTCTGAGTAGGCTTTGCTTAAAGAGGCCGCCAGGGCATGGCGGCAGGAGCCTGACGGGAGGCCAGGTGGCTGGCATCCGATGTGGCCAATGCATCGCACACAACCACGCGGCATGCGTCGTGAGTATCCGGATGGGTGTACCGCGAGCCCCCTACCTTTGGCAATGCGGCTGCGGTTGCCATCGCAAAGTGACCGCGACACCGCCGCCACCTGTCACCGGTTCCTGAGCGTCCGACTCCGCGCTCCGAGCGGAACGGTGTCGATCCACGTCAGTCGGTGAAGCCCATTTGCCGGTACGCCGATCGGCGTTTTGAGTACTGCGCATTGAGGACGGGGACGCTTGCATCGACGTAGTCGTGTACGGCGACTTCGGTCTTGCCTTCGTGCCGACGTAGCGCCCGGCCGACGGCCTGGATGAGCAGTCCGGGGTAGGAGATGGGCCCGGCGAGAAAGACGGTGTCAATGGCAGGTGCATCGAATCCTTCACCGCCGAAGGGGACGGTGGTCATCACGAGTAACGGGTCGCGTGGTGCGGCGTCGGCGATCTTGGTCCGTATCGTGGCCAAGGCTTTGGCGCCGGTGCCACCGCGCATGATCATCGCTTCCGTGTTGGGCAACAGCCCGGCGAGCGCGGTGAGGTGGTCCCGGCGGCGGGACAGGACGAGGCACTTGCGGCCTTCGGTGAGCGCCGCAGCGATGTCGGCCGCGATCTGGCGGTTGCGTTCCGGGTCGTTGGCGAGCAGGCCGCCCAGTTGGGCGATTGTTCCGGGTGCGCTCATGTCGAGATCGTGCGGGCTGCGGTAGGCGGTCTGGTGGATGTGCAGCACTCGACGCGGTCCGTCGTAGGGGGTGACGAGGGTGGCTTCGTGGGGGAGGGTGTCGCGGATGACGTGCCGGACCGGGCCGAGTTGCCAGGTGGTGACCTGCTCCAGTCCGTCCTTGCGTTCGGGAGTCGCCGTGAGCCCCAGCCACCAGGCGGCGCCGATCTGGGATACGACGTGCTCGTACGATCCGGCAGCGAGGTGGTGGCATTCGTCGACGATCACCTGACCATAGCCCTTGGTGAGCTCCCGAATGTCCTCGGGGGTGTGCCGGGCCAAGGATTGCAGGAGCATGATGTCGACCTGCCCCCGGGTCTTGACTCGTCCGCCGCCCAGTTGGCCAGTCTTGACGCCGAGGAGGTTGCGGACCTGTTCCCGCCACTGTGAGGCAAGCGCTGTCTTGTTGATGAGCACCAGCGTGGTGACCGCGCGTTCGGCGATGATGGCGCAGGCCATCACAGTCTTGCCCGAGCCGGTTAGCGCGTGCAGGATGCCGTCCTCGTGAGCCAGCATCCCGTCCACGGCTGCTGCCTGCCGCGCGTCGAGTTCGCCGAGGAAGGACACGTCCAGTTCGTCACCTTCGTTACGGTCTTCGTCGGTGACCAAGTCACTGCCTGCCTGGGTGATCAGGTCGGCTGCCTGGTGGCGGAGCCCGCGCGGCAGGATCAGATCCCCGTTGACGGCGACGTCGAAGCCCTGGATGAAGCGGGGGATCCTCCAGGTCGACCGGCGGGCGCGTTGGGTCTCATAGAACGCCGGGTTGTGGATCGTGGCCGCATGCCGCAAGGCGGCCGACAACTGGGGTGTCAGGTCTTCGTCACGGATCGTCAACTGCGCCGCCAGCGTCGCCCGAACGCGAGCTGGGAGGCTGGGGTGGATGGCGGTCGCGGGTGAGGTTTCCAGTTTGGCCACCTCGAGTCCGACGACGACCCGTTCCTTTCGGCCAGCTGCTGCTACCTGGCGTGGAGTCATCCGGTCCAGGCGTGACAGGTACTCCCACTGGTCGGGCCACGGCTCCCACGTGGCCAGGTCCACGAACAAGGTGGTGCGGCGTTCCGTGCGGCGGTTGCCGTTGAGAGGTGCGGCGAGCAGGTTTCCGACCCCGGACAGGCCGGTCGGGACTGTGTCCTGGTTCGGGAACAGCCGGTCGTAGCTGGCCAGCGGCATCGATCCGCGCAACGCCATCGCCCGGTGGATGCAGGCGGTGCCCATCGCCCGCGCGTCCGCCGCGGGAACTGGCGAGGTGAAGAACGTCCACACGTGTGCGCCTCTGCCGGACTGCGAGATCTCCAGCCCGCAGGGGACGCCGAGCGAGGCGGCGGCCTTCACGTACGCGTGGGCGTCCAGCATCGCCTGCGGACCATCGAAGTCGGCGGCCAGCCACCAGCAGTTCCCGTCCGGCAGCAGCGGATACAGACCGATGAACAACTCATTGCCAGACCGCAGGTGCGCGTCGAGGACCTCGGTGGTCAACGGAAGCGGTCGACGGTCCCACAACGAGCCCTTGCCGAACGAGTCCTGCACCGCCGGCGACCAGCCCTTCGTGCCTTTCCGCGGGTTCTCCCAGTACCGCGCGTACACGTCACGGCGCGCCGCGAACAGCCGCGCGTACAACGCCAGCTTCACCTCCGGCGGCGACGCGTTCGTCACCAAGCCGGGATCGGAGGGAGCCAGCGTCGGCTGGGACTGTGGTGGTTCCACCCCATCGGTCACCTTCAGCAGGTTCCTCAACCGCAGGTTCTCCACCCGAAGCGCCGTCAACTGGCGCTCCAGATCAGCCCCACGCCCCTGCGCCTCACCAAACCGGGAGACCGACATCACAGTCAGCCCCGTTCGCTCTCACGGGCGCCTGCGCTCCCAACAGGGCGTGTCTCCTTGAGTTGCCTGTCGACGTGCGTGGGCTCGCGGAGCGCGGCGTCACCCACGGCCCGCTCGTCGCCGATTGCGGCTGATTGCTCGAGGAGGACGCGCTGCCTGATGCGGCTCATGATGGAGGGAACGTCGTGGATCAGGGTCTCGCGGATGACAAGGGTGTCGACCACGAGGTAGCCGTGCGCAATGCGGTTCCGCATGCCCCACATGAGCGGCCAGACCTCGCCGAAGATGTCCGCCCGCTCGTCGGAGTCCAGCGCGGCGAGCGCCTCGATCCCAGCGGACAAGCGCACGCACACCGCGTCGATGACCAGACGCTCTTCAAGGCCCTGCTCGGCATGGCCCTGCATGATCTCGAAGTGCGCCAACGCGTCTTGAAGGATCTCGA
>CAZZGU010000126.1:0-7384 GCA_964653755.1 uncultured Nigerium sp.
ACCCGTAGTAGACCGCCAGGATCCACGCCCACCCGGCAGCCAGGAACCAGGTCCAGGGTCTCCGGCTCGCCACCAAGGCGATCGTGACCACGATGGCGACCGCCACCGCGCAGCCCAGGGCCAGCACCGGACGGTCGTAGAGGGTCACGAGCAGAGCCGCGGTGGACACCCCGACGGGCGCGGCCAGGAGAACAGCCTTGGCGAGATCCGGCATCCGGGAACGCACCACAAGCGGGAAAAGCAGCACCAGAGCCGCCGCGAGCCCGAGCCTGAGGCCGGTCACCGGAGAGGACGCGTTCGGATCCCCGAAGGGATCGGATGGAGTCTGCGCCGCATCGGTGACAGCGCCAACGGCGAGATTCAAGGCGAAAAGGGACAGGAACGCCAGCACCAGCACCAGCGGCACCACCACCAAGACGACTGCAGTCTGACCCACGACTCGGCGCGTGCGGTTGGGTTCCACGACAGCCTCCTTTGGCTTGCCACCAGCCTAACCGGGCCGCGACTGCGGTCAGGGGCGCCTGACCATCTGGAACCCATCCAACGCGAAAGGCGCGGCGGATGTCGCTCCCGCAGTCATCGGTGTTCAAGCCGAGGTGTGACCGACTCCTCGGGCGGATTCACCACTGGGGGCAGGAAGCCCGTGCCACTACCGTCGCGGTCCGTCACGCCGACGTGCGCCATTGACATCACGGTCACCCTGAGGATGGGCGAGCCTTCCCCAACTTACGAGGAGCAATGAGTTGCAACGCGCCAAGCACGTCCGGGCCGCGAAGTCCCAATCCACAGAGACCACTCGGCCGCCTGAACTGCATCCTCGGCCGAGATGCCGCGCCTCAGCGCGCTGGCGTGGACCTTCACGTCGCGAAGCGGGCGAGTGCAGCCCTGATCGCCTCGGAGCGACTCATGTCCTGTTTCGAGGCGGCCGCATCCAAGGCCTCCAGTTCCTCGACAGTCAAGCGGACAGCGACCACTTGCATGGGGTCAGCCCCACGCCCAGGACGGCCACGACCACGACGCTTCAACTCCCCCACGTCATAGCCGACCTCAGCCTCATCCGCCCACTTCTGGATCTGCTCTTCACTTACCACACAGATATCGTATGACGAAAATGGTCGATGTTCGAGAGGCAAGACCGACAGGGAGCCCCATGTCGAACCCCCGATCCGGGGGTAGCCTCCGCCCACGCTGATGTGCGGGTGTTGTCAGTCGACGGGGTCGAGCCTGCGGACGGTGGGCAGTCCGGCGGCACGCTCGGCCGCAAGGTCATGAGCCGACTGCAGGGCCAGCCAAGCGCGGGCGGTACCCACGCCGGCCTCCTCCAGTCGCACGGCAAGGTTGGGGCTCACCCGGGCATGACCCTGCAGGACTCGGCTCAACGTCACCCGGGAGATCCCGAGCCGGGACGCGGCCTCCCCGACGCTCAACCCGAGGTCGGCCAGCACGTCCTCACGAAGGATCTCGCCGGGATGGACCGCGGTCTTCATCACCATGGTGTCCACCTCCTGGTCAGTGGTAGTCCTGACAGTCGACCAGTTCAGCAGCTCCCGGCTGTGGCAACAGCGCGTGGCGCGTCTCAGGCTTTGAGGGGAATCGGCTTCCGGAGGTAGCCCCCGACGGCGAGGAGGCTGGCCACGACCACGACCACGACCACGAGGGAGACCATCACCGTTGCTGGCGCGGCGTTGGCGGCGCCCCTCATCATCATCAGGACCATCGCCGCGACGATGCTCGACCCCATCAACGCCGAGAACACCAGCCACGGCGCCAACCAGAACAGGCCGTGTTCGCGACTTTGCAGGGCCGCGACGCCGCGAGAATGAAGCCTGGCAGCACCATCGACAGGTCGATCACATGGATCGGGTTCACCCACAGTCCAGCCTCGGCCAGGCTCGCGGGCACCCGCCCCGAGAGGAGAGCCGGGACCAGTTCGCTCAACCACAGCCCAGCGAACAACACCCCGATGAGGATGATTACCCACGCCGCCACCTTCGCCCGGCGTCCCTGCGGGTACTGGAGGTCCCCGCCACGAACCCGGTTCACGTGGAAGAGGACCGCCCAGGCGCTGAGGTCCAACACGGCGACATAGACCAGAAACAGGTAGTTGAGATGGACCGCCATCGCGTACAGGACGAACGCGTAGATCAGGTACAGCAAGGAGCCGAGCCACACCAGGCCAGCGCGCTGCGATCCCTTCCTGTACCCGACTGCAGCCGCAACCAGGACGATCACCGCGAACAGGTTGCCCAGGTCTTGACCCTTGGCCTGGATGGCCCAATTCTGCGTCTCATGTCCGTAAACGCGTGCACCAGAATGTGGAGTAGGGGAAGACCAGGGGGTTGAGGGGTCGGGACCGAAAGCCGGGAAGCTCGACCCTGGTGTGCCGACTGGTCAGCATTCGTTCTACGTTCCATTGACCAGTTCGGCAACCTGTTCCTCGGTCAGTGTGCGGCCGTTCCGCCCGGCGAGCAAGAATGCCAGCTGCGCGGACACCTCCATCTCCTCGGCCGCGTTCACGGCGGAAACGAGATTCTTCCCCGCGACCAGGCTGCCGTGGTGGGCCAGCACCATGGCGGACGCACCGCGGGCGGCTTCCCGGATCTCCTCCACGACGTCCGCGCTGCCAGGCCGGAAGTAGGGGATGACGGGGATGTGCTCGCCCAGGCGCATCACGGTGTAGGGGGTGAGCGCCGGGATGATGGGCTGACCCGGCACCCACGTGCAACTCAGCGCGGTGACGTACGTGGAGTGGAGGTGAACCACCGCCCCGCACCTCGGGCGTGCCTCGTAGACCGCGCGGTGCATCGGAACCTCCTTGGAGGGTCGGTCCCCCCCGACGTGGTTCCATTGCTCGTCGAGCCGAGAAATGTTGCCCGCCTCCAGCCGTCCCAGCGATGAGTTGGTGGGCGTCATCAGATACCCGCCAGCAGGCAGGCGCACGCTGATGTTGCCAGCGCTTCCCACCGAGAAGCCACGCTGGAACAGGCTCGTGGACAACTGCACGATCTGGTCTCGTAGGTTGTTCTCGTTCAACGGTTCTCCCTTGGACATGGCTCGCTGGCGACGAACTCGTCGCGGAACTGGCGGACGGCGTCCGCGAACGACGCGTCCCGGGTGAATCCGAGGGCGAGCGGGCGGGACACATCGAACTCCCCGGGCCAGGAACAGACGATCGCCATGATCCTCGGATCCTCCTTCAGGCTGACCAGCGCACGCGCCTGCTCCCCGCCCACACGCTCGAGGGACTCGAGCATCTCGCCCACCGAAACCGTCACCCCTGGCAGGTTGAGGGCCCGCCACGAACCCAGCGCACCGCCGTCGACCTCGAACGCACGGACCAGGTTGGCCACCGCGGCGTTCGGGGAGGAGAGCCACATCCGCGTGCCAAGGGGAACCGGACACACCGACTCGACGCCGTTCAGCGGCTCGCGGATGATGCCGCTGGCGAAGCTGGAGGCTGCGGAGTTCGGACTGCCGGGGCGCACCGAGATGGTGGGGAGGCGGCAGATGCGGCCGTCAACGAAGCCCTTCCGGGAGTACTCGTTGACGAGCAGTTCGCCGATCGCCTTGAACGCCCCGTAGGTGGACTCGGGCTGCGTGGCGAGCGTCTCGGGGACGACGGCAGGCATCGCGCCTCCGAAGACCGCAAGCGAGCTGGTGAACACGAACCGCGGGGTGTTGCCCGCCAGACGGCAGGCCTCCAGAAGTGCGCGGGTACCGTCGACGTTCACCCGCAGGGCGAGGTCGAAGTCCTCCTCGGATCCGCCGCTCAGGACGGCGGCCAGGTGGAACACGCCGACCGTGTCCGTGCCGACCACCTCACGGAGGAGGGCGGGGTCCGCGATGTCACCCACGCGGGAGACGACCCGCGGGTCCTCGATCCGACTCTCCGCCAGGTCGAGGGAAACGACCTGGTCGAAAGCCGTTGGGGCGGTTCCGGCGTCCCTGGACGCCAGCATCGCTGTGATCACCCGGGAGCCGAGGAACCCGGCCCCACCAGTCACGATGATCTTCAAGAGATCGTCTCCTCCTTCGGTTCCGTCGGTTCGGCGTGACCCTCGTCGGTTGAGGGGGCCACGATGTGCAGGGCGACACCCTGACTCGTGAGCGACTCGTGGGCGGCCTGTGGCAGGCCCGAGTCGGTGATGATCCCGTCGAGTTCTTCGAGCCCGACGGCGCGTAGTGCCGCGATGCGCCCGTACTTGGTGCTGTCGGTGACGAGGACGGTCTTTGTTGCGCTGGCGACGATGGCCTCCTTCACCACCTTCTTCGACTCGGACGGCACGGAGGTGCCACGGAGGTCGAATGCCGACGTCGACATGAACGCGATGCCGATGTTGAACCTGGTGATGGCCCGAGCCGCCATCTCACCCTCCATGGAGATGTTGGCGAGATCGGTCTTGCCGCCGGTGGTGTACAGGTCACAGGTGGAGCGCTCCGCCAGGAGAGTCGCGATCGCCAGGTCGTTGGTGAGGTACGTGAGGTCCACCCGGGCTGCGAGTTCTTCGGCGATGGCAAGGCAGGTGGTACCGGCGTCGAGGTAGACCAGTCCCCCGGGGGGCACCATGGTGGCAGCCAGGCGTGCGATGGCGCGCTTCTCGCCGGTGTGAAGCCTGGCCTTCACCTCGTGAGTGTCGTCGAGGACCAGGCGTGCGGGCAGAGTGATGCCGCCGGAGACGGACGCCACGCGCCCGGCACTCTCCAGGGCGGCGATGTCACGCCGGACGGTCATCGCGGAGACCTCGAGCATCTCCGCAAGATCAGCGATGCTGGCAGAGCCCTGCCGCCGGAGTTCGCGTACGATGGCGCGCTGGCGTTCGACCGGGATCACTGGGCCCGCCGCCCCGAGTAGTGGTCGAGCCACCCGAGTCCGGCAGTGGTCTCGCCGGCGGGGTTGTACTCGCAGCCGACCCAACCGTCGTAGTGGCGGTCCAGGACGTCGAGCACGAACGGGTAGTTGAGCTCTCCACGATCGGGCTCGTTGCGGTGCGGCACCGAGGCGAGTTGCACGTGGCCGATCCGATCCGCGGCCTGTTCGATGAGGTGCGTGATGTCGCCGTCCGTGAGCTGGGCGTGGAACAGGTCCAGTTGGAACTTCACGTTGGGGCGGTCGATCTCGGCGACGAGTTCGAGCCCGCGGCGCGCACCGTAGAGGAAGTAGCCGGGGGTGCTGTAGGGGTTGAGCGGCTCCACGAGGATCATGCGGCCCTGCGGGGCAGCCTGGTCCGCGGCGTACCGGAGGTTGGTCACGAACGTCTCGTGGCTGGCGGGGTCATCCGGGGAGGCGATGCCTGCCATGGCGTGCAGCTTGGGGGTTTCGAGGACATCGGCATACGCGAGGGCCGTCCGGACTGAGTCACGGAATTCGTCCACGCGGTTCGGCAGGGCGGCGAGTCCACGCTCACCAGCCGCCCAGTCTCCCGGGGGGAGGTTGAAGAGCGCCTGCTTCAAGCCGTTGGCGTCGAGACGCTCCTTGATCTCCTCCGCCCGGTAGTCGTAGGGGAACAGGTACTCGACCGCCTCGAAGCCGGCGGCCGCGGCAGCGGCGAACCGCTCCAGGAAGGGAACCTCGGTGAAGAGCATCGAGAGGTTGGCGGCGAAGCGGGGCATGGGGTTCTCCTGGGTAGGGCCTGGATGAGGCGGGAGTCAGGCGGGGATCTGCTGGGCCAGGGTGAAGAAGTCCGGAGCGCCGAAGTTGCCGGACTTGAGCGCGAGTTCGATCGCGTTGTCGAGAGACCTCACCCAGGGGACTCCCGGCGCGATCTGCGGTCCCACCCGGAAACCGGTGACGCCGAGGGCCGTGGTCACCGCACCGGACGTCTCCCCACCCGCGACGATGAAGCGGGTGAAGCCGGCGTCGGCCAACGCACGGGCGAGTTGGGCGAACAGGGTCTCGATCCCGTGGGCAGTCGCGGCGGCGCCGTGAGTCTCCTGAGCCCGGCGGACCTCGTCCGGGCTCGCCGTCGCGTAGACGAGCGGGGCTGCCGACCCGCCCTGGGCGACGACCCAGGCGAGGATCTCCGCCGCGAAGGATCGCGGGTCCGCCATGACCCGGTCCACCTCGACGGCGAACGACGGCGCGATCTCGCGATAGGCGGCGACCTGCGCGTTGGTCATCACGGAGGCGGATCCCGAGAGCACGACGGCGCGTCCTGCGAGCGGCGTCCACGCGTCCCCGGCGGTGGGGGCCGTCTCACGACCGTGCGTCAGGGCCCGCGCAAGGCCGGCGCCGAGGCCGGACCCACCGGTGACGAGCGGAAGGTCGAGGCTCGCCTCACCGATGACGTCGAGATCAGCGTCCGCGAGGGTGTCGACGACGGCGTAGCGGACGCCCGCGTCCCGCAGTTCGGCGAACGCGGCCCGAACGGCTGCGGCGCCGTCGTCCACCGTGGCCCACGGGACATTCGCGGCACGCCCGCGGCTCTGCGCCGCCATGACGCGCATCAGATTGGCGTCCGTCATCGGGGTGACGGGGTGGTTCCTCATGCCGGACTCGTTCAGGGGAACGTCATCGACGAACAGGTACCCGCGGTAGACCGTGCGGCCATTCACCGGAAGCGACGGGCAGATGATGGTGAACTCGGCGCCGAGAGCGTCGAGCAGGGCGTCCGTCACGGGGCCGATGTTGCCGGCCGGAGTGCTGTCGAAGGTGGAGCAGTACTTGAAGTAGAAGCGCTCCACCCCGGCTTGCTGCAGGAACCGCAGCGCCGCGAGACTCATCGCCACAGCCTCATCCGCGGGAATCGAACGGCTCTTGAGGCTGACCACGACGGCGTCGGCGTCCCGGAAGGCGGTGTCACCGGCGGGCACGCCGTTCAGCTGGATGGTCTGCAGCCCCTCAGCCACCAGGAAGCCGGCAATATCCGTTGCTCCGGTGAAGTCGTCTGCTATGACGCCGATCAGTGGGGACATCTGTGCTTCCCTTCCAACAGCGGCAGCGGCCGCGCCACGAACTGTTCGCAAACAGTAACAGAATCTCTCATAGTTTATCAGGATCTACCACCCTCGGACGTTGGGTCAGCGCTGAACCGGCTCGATGGCCCGTCGCGGTCGCCGGACGCCCTCCGGCCGGCAGCCGCTACGAGGGCCTCCACGACGGCCTCCGCACCCAGCCGTCTGGCTGAGAATGCGAGACAAGACACGAACTCACGCGAAACGCTGGAGGCCGACGCGAACCCTGTTCGGGCGTCACGCCTCCCGGGTGAGGCGAAACACCCGGAAGCGCGCGCGGCGCAACGGGCCGCGACCGGCGAGGCGTCCACCCCGACCACCGTCCAGCCACGTCGCGCAGCGGCCAGAGCGTGCTCTCCCGTCCCGCAACCCAGATCGACCAAGGACCGCCCGTCCACCGAGCCATGCCATGCCGCCTCACGGTCCAGCAGCC
>CAZZGU010000127.1:0-2395 GCA_964653755.1 uncultured Nigerium sp.
GCTGGCGCAGGCGGCGGCACACCTCGGTCCCCGACAGGCCGGGCATCATGAGGTCGAGCAGCACGAGGTCCGCCCCCGAGCGTTCGAAGACCTCCAGGCCCTCGGCGCCGTCCGAGGCTGTCACCACCTCGAACCCCTCCTTGGCCAGCATGTAGGACACGGCGTCCCGGTACGACTCCTCGTCCTCGATGATCAGGACCATCGTCATGCCGTCTCCTCTTCGGGTGGTTCGGCCGCGGGGAGCCGAAGGGTGAAGGTTGACCCGTGCCCGGGCTTGCTCCAGACCTGCACGTCACCGCCGTGCGTGTGGGCGATCTCGCGGACGATGGACAGTCCGAGCCCGGTGCCGCCGGTCCCCCGCCCCCGGCCCGGGTCGGCCCGGTAGAAGCGCTCGAAGACGCGCTCGGCGTCGTCGGGGCTGATCCCGATGCCGTTGTCGGAGACTGCGATGGCCACCGCGTCCGCATCACCGTCACTCTCGGCACGGGTGGTGACCACGACCCGGGCCTGCGGGCCGGAGTAGTTGATCGCGTTCTCGACGAGGTTGGCGATGGCGGTGACGACCTGGCCTGAGTCGCCACGCACCCACAGGTCGGGCTCTCCGCCGACCGTCACCTCGACCTGGCGGCCCTCGGCCAACCGGGCGCAGTGGTCGAGGGCCCGGGTCACGGCATCGTCCACGTCGACGGAATCCTGCGCTGCGAGCGGGTCCTGGCCCTGAATCCGCGATAGCGTGATGATCTGGCCCACGAGCGTCTCCAGGCGCGCCGCCTCGCGGCGGATCTTCCCCGCGAAGCGCGCCACGGCCTCCGGGTCTCTGGAAGCCTCCTCGCAGGCCTCCGCGAGCAGCCCGATCGCGCCGATCGGGGTCTTGAGTTCGTGCGTGGCGTTGGCCACGAAGGCCCGGGTCGACTGGTGGACGCGCAGCGCGGGCTCGCGGTCCTCTGCGACGACCAGGACGCGCTCACCGGCCAGCGGCACGACGTGGACGGCCAACTGGACGACCGGGCGGCCACGGCCACGCGCGAGCTCGAGGTTGACGACGGCGAGCTCCTGGTCGCGGCGGACCGCGCGCACCAGTTCGACAAGTTCGGCGATCGCGACCCGCGTCCCGCGTGTGACACCGAGGGCAGCGGCCGGCGCATTGCTGGTGAGGATCTCGTCGTGCTTCCCGACGACGACGACGCCGCTGCGCACGTTCTGCACGATGGCTGCCAGGTCGGGGTGCGTTCCGGCCTCAGTTTCCGGGGGCGTCCGTTGCCCACCGGGACGCCGATCGGAGCCGACCAGGGACGCGACCACCGCGGCGCCGAGCAGGATGCCCAGGATGGCTCCGAGCAGGGCGGCAGCGAGTGGGCTCACACCCGAGATCATAGGACCGCACGTTCGGCAGGGTCGGGGGACTGCGAACGCGTCACCGCGCGTTCACCTTCACGTTGCCCTCCGTTGGCTGATCCGCGGGTCCTTGCTTGCCGGGGGTCCATACTGTGGTGCGAGGACGCCTTGGCGTCCCCACCCGAGGATTCGATCGTAAGGAACCATCAAGCATGCGCGAGACCTACCATGTGGAACTGAGCGCCGCCGCCGACGACCTGGTGACCCTGACCCAGTTGATCGGCACCGCGGTGACGGTCGCCACGAAGGCCCTCCTGGAGACGGACCTGGCTGCAGCCGAGTCCGTGATCTCGGCCGACGCGGAGATCGATCGCCTCCATGACGACCTCGAGGCGCGCTGTTTCACGCTGCTGGCCCGGCAGGCGCCCGTGGCGGGCGAGCTGCGGACCGTCGTGGCCACCCTCCGCATGATCGGGGACCTGGCGAGGATGGGCGACCTGGCCGCCCACATCGCCAAGATCGCCCGGATGCGCTACCCCAAGAGCGCGGTGCCGGAGTCGATGGTGCCCAACTTCGTGCGCATGGCCGACCTGGTGACGCAGATGGTGGGGATGGCCTCGCAGACCCTCCGCGACAAGGACGTCCTCAATGCCGAGCGCATGGCCGAGCGCGACGACGAGGTGGACGAACTGCGCTCCCTGCAGTTCCGGACGCTCCTGGACGACGACTGGCCCCACGGGGTCGAGGCCGCCGTCGACTGCGCGCTGCTGGGACGCTACTACGAGCGCATCGCTGACCACGCGGTGCTGCTGGGCTCGCGCATCATCTTCATCGTCACCGGGCTGCATCCCGAGGGCGAGCAGTGGACCATCGCCTGATCCCGACGCCTTCTTCGCCGAGGGCCCGGGTTTGATCCGCCGAGGGCCCGGGTTCTTCGTGTCGAGGGCCCGCGTTTTCCGTGTCGAGGGCCCGCGTTCTTCGCGCCGAGGGCCCGGGTTCTTCGTGTCGAGGGCCCGGGTCCGCACATGGTTGCGCCCCACCCGCCGACGCGGATGGGGCG
>CAZZGU010000127.1:2405-7288 GCA_964653755.1 uncultured Nigerium sp.
AGTGCGTTACTTCTTCTTGCCCTGGTTCTTGACGGCTTCGATGGACGCCGCAGCAGCCTCGGGGTCGAGGTAGCGGCCGCCCTTCTGCACGGGCTCGAAGTTGTCGTCGAGTTCGTAGTACAGCGGGATGCCCGTCGGGATGTTGAGCCCGGCGATGTCGGCGTCCGAGATGCCGTCGAGGTGCTTCACGAGCGCCCGCAGCGAGTTGCCGTGCGCGACCACGATGACGGTCTGGCCGGTCGCGAGCTGGGGCTTGATGTCGCTCTCCCAGTAGGGGAGCATGCGCGCCACGACGTCCTTCAGGCACTCGGTGAGCGGGCGCTCACCGTCCGCGATGTCGGCGTAGCGCGGGTCGTCGAACTGGCTCCACTCGCTGTCCTTCTCGATCAGCGGCGGCGGCGTGTCGTAGCTGCGGCGCCACAGCATGAACTGCTCCTCGCCGTACTTGGCGAGGGTCTCGGCCTTGTTGAGGCCCTGGAGGCCCCCGTAGTGGCGCTCGTTGAGGCGCCAGCTGCGCTTCACCGGGATCCAGTGGCGGTCGCAGCCGTCCAGCGCGAGGTAGGCGGTGTGGATGGCGCGCCGGAGCAGCGAGGTGAAGAGGAAGTCGGGCAGGAGGTCCTCTTCCTTGAGGAGCTCTGCGCCGCGCCTGGCCTCGGCCTCGCCCTTGGCGTTGATGTCGACGTCCACCCAGCCGGTGAACAGGTTCTTCGCGTTCCATTCGCTCTCGCCGTGGCGGAGGAGGATGAGCTTGTACGTCATGACGGCAGCCTAGCGGAGCGACTCCGGCTGGGCGCAGGGTGCTCTGCCCCCGCCGGACACGGGTGCCGCGGGAGCGCCCACCGCATCCGAACTGCCTGCCGTGTGTGCGCTTGCCTGCGGTCCGGGTACCAGTCACCTGCCGTGTGTGCGCCTACCTGCAGTCCGGACACCAGTCACTTGCCGTGTGTGCGCTCGCCTACGGTCCGGGCACCGGTCACCTGCCGTGTTTGCGCTTACCTGCGGTGGATCGCAGGTGAATGCACGCACGGCAGGTGAACCCGGGAACGACCGGACGCGGGGGCTCCCGGCCCGGCTCCCACCGGCCCTGCTCCCACCGACCCGGCTCCCACCGGCCCGGCTCCCACCGTCCGACACCCACGCCCGACCCCCACGCCCGCGCCCCCCGAAGGCCGGCCCGACACCCCACGGACACATCAGCGGGGTGCTTCAATGGGCGTCATGTCCGAACAACGTCTCGCCGTCGTGACCGGCGCCAGCAGCGGAATCGGGGCGGCGACCGCCCGCTCGCTCGCAGGGGCCGGCTTCCACGTGATCTGCGCCGCGCGGCGCTTCGACCGGGTGCATGACCTGGCCGCGGAGATCGGCGGAAAGGCGATCGCCTGCGACGTGACCAGGCCCGACGACGTCCGCTTTCTCGCCGAGGGCGTCGGGGACCGACTCGACCTGCTCGTCAACAACGCCGGCGGGGCGGTCGGGCTGGAGCCCCTCGCCGAGACCGACCTCGACGACTGGGAGACCATGTGGGCCACGAACGTCCTCGGCGCCGCCCGCGTCACCCAGGCGCTCCTTCCCGCGCTCACCGCCGCCGAGGGGACGATCGTGTTCGTCACCTCCAGCGCCGCCGAGGCTCCCTACGAGGGGGGCGGGGGCTACAACGCCGCCAAGGCGGGCGAGCGGATGGTCGCGGGGGCGCTCCGCCTGGAGCTGTGCGGCCTGCCCGTCCGGGTCTGCGAGGTTGCCCCGGGGCTGGTGCACACCGAGGAGTTCTCGCTGGTCCGCTTCGGCGGCGACGCGGACAGGGCGGACGCCGTGTACGCCGGCGTCCCGGATCCGCTCACCGCCGAGGACGTCGCCGACGTCGTCACCTGGGTGGCGACCAGGCCGCCGCACGTGAACGTCGACCGGGTGCTTGTCCGGCCGCGGGCCCAAGCCGCCAACCACAAGATGCACCGGAGCGGCTGAGCCTCAAGCCGTACGTGGGAACCCTCGCGGCAGGACGGCGTCGGGGTCGAGCGGCTCGCGGGCGTCGATCCGACCGTCCGACCCGATCAGGGTGACGGAGTCCGCCGTGCCACGAGTGGGTCGAGTCTGCGGCCATCCACCCTACCCGGGCCCTCGGCGTCCGGAACCCGGGCCCTCGACACGCAGAACCCGGGCCCTCGACACGCAGAACCCGGGCCCTCGACACGCAGGACCCGGGCCCTCGGCGGATGGTCAGTCGAGTTCGATGAGGCCCTCGCCGCCGGCGACGGCGTCGCCCTTCTCGACGAGGATCCGCAGCACCTTGCCCGCACGGGGCGCGGTGATCTCGGTCTCCATCTTCATGGCCTCGAGGACCAGCAACACCTGGCCGTCCTCGATCTCGTCGCCCTCCTCCACCAGGACGCGAGCGACCGAGCCGGACAGCGGCGCGACGACCGCGTTCGCCGAGGTCGCCTTCACGGACGCGGTCGTGGCGACGGGGGTCTGGATGCCGCCCGGGCCGCCGATGATGATGGGCTCGACGCTCAGCTTCTCGGCCTCCTCGACCTCCACCTCGATCTCGTAGGGAATCCCGTTGACGGTCACCTTGAGTTTCATGTTGTTCCTTCCGGGACTACCGCAGATGAAGTGGGTCGTGTACGAGCTGGGAGCGCCGCGTCACGGTCTGCCAGCTCTTGTTGGTGGTGAAGTGACGCTGGCGTTTCTTGGCCCGGTGGCCGAGGTACGCGGCCACGCCGGCGGCGATCGCCACCAGGGTCTCCTCGGGGACGTTCTGCGCGTTGAGCAACTTGATGCCCTTGATCTCGACCTCGAGGGCCTCGATGCGACCCGACAGTGACCGGACGAGCTCAAGAAGCTCGGTCGTGGCATCGTCGACGACGGTTTCGGTGTCAGCCATGTCCACTCCGATCAGACCGGGCCGAGGCCGTGCTTCTTGGCCGGCCGCAGCTGGCGCTTGTTGACCAGGATTTCGAACGCCTGGACGATCTTCCGCCGGGTGTCGGCAGGGTCGATGATGTCATCGACCAGGCCACGAGAGGCTGCGACGAACGGCGTCGAGAACGTGTCGCGGTACTCCTGGACGAGTTGGGCACGGCGGACGGCGGGATCCTCGGCCTCGGCGATCTCCTTGCGGAAGACCACGGACGCCGCCCCTTCGGCCCCCATCACCGCGATCTCGGCGGTCGGCCAGGCGTACACCCGGTCGGCGCCCAGGTCCTTGGCGCACATCGCGAGGAACGCGCCGCCGTACGCCTTGCGGAGCACCACGGTGATCTTCGGAACGGTGGCGGCGGAGTAGGCGTACAGCAACTTCGCGCCGTGGCGGATGATGCCGCCGTGTTCCTGCGCCACGCCGGGCAGGAAGCCCGGGACGTCCACCAGGGTCAGCAGGCCGATGTTGAAGGCGTTGCAGAAGCGGATGAACTTCGAGCCCTTGTCGGAGGCGTTGATGTCGAGGACGCCGGCGAGCGCGGAGGGCTGGTTGGCGACGACGCCGATCGTGCGGCCGTTGATGCGGCCGAAGCCGACGACGAGGTTTCGTGCGTAGCCGGCCTGCACTTCGAGGAAGTCTCCGTGGTCGACGAGGTGGCGGATGACCTCACGGACGTCGTAGCCCTTGTTGCCGTCAACGGGGACGATCTTCAGCATCTCCTCGTCGTCCTCGATGGACGGGTCGGGGTCGACCAGAGGCGGGTCCTCGGTGTTGTTCTGCGGGAGGAAGGTCAACAGCTTCTTGGCGATGAGGATCGCCTGCTCGTCGTCGTCCGCCACGAAGTGGTTGACGCCGGAGATGGCCTGGTGGGCGTCCGCGCCGCCCAGGTCGTCCTGGGTGACCTTTTCGCCGGTCACCTGCTGGATCACGTTGGGACCCGTGATGAACATGTGGGCCTTGCGCGTCTGGATGACGAAGTCGGTGAGCGCAGGGCTGTAAGCGGCTCCCCCCGCGCAGGGTCCCGAGATGATGGAGATCTGGGGCACCGCGCCTGACAGCAGGACGTTGGTGTAGAAGACCTCGCCGTACCCCGACAGCGAGTCGATGCCCTCCTGGACGCGGGCGCCGCCCGAGTCGTTGATGAAGACGAAGGGCGTGCCGCACGTGAGCGCGGCCTGCATCATCTGGACGACCTTCTTGCTGTGCGTCTCGCCCGCCGAGCCACCGAAGACGGTGAAGTCCTGGCTCGCCACGTGAACCGGGCGCCCCAACACCGCGCCGGTGCCGGTCACGACGCCGTCGGCCGGCATGTTGGCCTTGTCCATGCCGAAGGTGGTGGTCCGATTCTTGCGGAAGAGCCCGACTTCCTGGAACGTGCCCTCGTCCAGCAGGGCGTCCACGCGTTCGCGCGCAGTGAGCTTGCCCTGATCGCGCTGCTTCTGGAGCTTGGCCTCACCGCCGCCCAGACGCGTCTCGATGCGCTTCGCGGTGAGTTGGTCGACCTGCTTGCGCATGGTCAACGGCTTGTTCGCCATGTCGGTCCTCATGCCCTTTCCACGGTCACGGAGTGTTCGCGTCCGCCCAGCGTTACCTTGTACTTGATGGGGCCCTTGACTGCGCGGGCACCCTCCTCCTTGTTCGCGACGCTCTCGGCCATCTCCTGCGATGTCTTCCCGACGTTCTTGGGACCGTCGGGACGGGCCTTGAAGAAGCCGGGGGCGACGCTCGGGAACATGGCGTACGTGAGGACGTCCTCGGCGGAGCCGTTGGCTCCCTCCAGCTTGGACGCCTCCTGCACCAGCGACTTCCACTCCGGCTGCAGCAGGTTCGCGGGGCGCTCGGTGATGGGGTCCTTCTTGGCCTGCTTGCGGGCGATCTCGACGACCTCGGGTTCACGATCACCCGGGGTCTCGCCGTAGTAGCCGAGCACCAGGTCGGCGAACTCGCCGGTCATGACCTTGTACTT
>CAZZGU010000128.1:0-7250 GCA_964653755.1 uncultured Nigerium sp.
GATGGCCAAGAAGGCAGGCGAGATTCGCCCGAAGATCACCTTGGCGTGCACGGAGTGCAAGGAGCGGAACTACATCACCAAGAAGAACCGGCGCAATGATCCGGATCGCCTGGAGTTGAAGAAGTTCTGTCCCAAGTGCCGGCAGCACACGGCGCACCGCGAGACGCGCTGAATCCAGACCACCACGAAGCGGGCCGCCCTCGGGCGGCCCGCTTCGTCATGCCCCGAGTGGACTCCGAGGGACATGGCGTCCCAGCCTGCGGGCCCCTCGACGGGGCCATCACGGGACTGGTCAACGTGACTGGGCGATGAGGCGTCCGTAGAGGCGTTCCAGCCTGCGGGCCGTATCGCGCCAGTCGAACCGCAGGGCGTGGACGCGCGCCACGACTCCCATCCGCTCCGCGAGGACCGGATCCGTGATGATTTCTCTCAGGGCGCCGGTCCACGACCTCGGCTCCCGGTCCCGGACCAGGAGCCCGGTCTCAGTGTCCACGATGACCTCCCGAAGGCCGCCTGTGCTGGACGCCACGACAGGAGTACCGCTGGCGGCGGCCTCGAGCGCCACAAGCCCGAAGGTCTCCGAGTGTGAGGGCACCAGCACCACCCTGCTGTGCCTCATCCAGAGCGCGAGCTCCTCACGGGGGCGCGGTCCCACGAAGCTGACCCAGGGCCCCATCCCCAGGTCACCGACCAGGGTGTCCAGGTGGGCCCGGTACTGCGCGAAGTCGGCCGAGACGTCTCCCGCGATCACGAGGTGGGGCCGAATCCCTTGAGGCAGGCCGCCCACGGCGCGGATCGCCAGGTCGACCCCCTTGAGAGGCTGCAGGCGCGCGGCGAACAGGACGTAACCGAGTGGATGCTCGCTCCAACTGCCCGCCGGAGGCGCTTCCTCGGGGATGGGCGGTCGGAACACGGACGCCTCAACCCCCGGGGGAATCACCGCAACGCGCGCGGGGTCGGCCCCACACCGCTGGATGACGGTGCGTGCCTCCGCGGTGCTGATCGCGACGACGCGATCGGACTCGCGGGCCGTGAACGCCTCGCCGGGGACGCGCGCCTCCGACTCGGGAGGCTCCCCCTCGCCGAGCGGCGACCCGGGCAGGGCGGCCACCGAGTGGTAGCTCTGCACGTGGGGGACCCCCCAGGCACGCGCTGCTGGCAGGGCGGCCACGCCGGACATCCAGTGGTGGGAGTGGACGAGGTCGGGTGGAGAGAGCGTGGCGAGGCCTGCGGCGAACTCCCCGAGATGGGTGTCGATGACGCTCTTGGGGAGCGGGCGCTGCGGTCCGGCGCTGAGGTGCCGCAGCGTGACCCCTGGCGCGAGCGTGACAACGTCCGGGAGGTCGGGGCGGGACCGACGGGTGACCATCTCGACGGTGTGGCCGAGCCTGGCCAGGGCCTCGGCCTCGCGTCGCTCCACGACGTTCATGCCTCCGGCGTCCCCGGCGCCGGGGAGGTCCGCGGGCGAGGTGTGCATCGAGACGAAGAGCAAACGATGGGCGGGCACGGGGGCACCCTAGCGCCTCGGTGCCCGGCAGCCTCGGTAGCCCCAGCGGCCGGCGATCAGGCGCCGGTGCTGGTGCCCGCGAGATGGAGCGCGCCTGCGATCTCGAGGGTCTCGTCGCGGCCGTCGGCTCGGTAGGAAACCCGGGTGCCGTCCCAGCCGCCGCCGTCCGGGGACGTGGCCTGAATCCCGACCTGGAGTTCGGTGTGCTGGGCGGCGCCGTCGGCACAGGCGACGATGCCGTCGGCCATCCCCGGGATGACGAACTCCCGCCGCGTCGTCCGGGGAGGGAAGCCCCTCGCGAGCCTGGACCATCCGTCGGCGGTGGGGACCCGCACGATCCGCGTCCCCCGGACCCGGAACCCTTCGCCGGTGACGGAGGTGGGTTCAACGGCGGTCACCCGGACGCGGGCGCCCCCGACGGCGCACAGAGGGATGCTGAAGGTGACGGTGTCGTCGCCGGCTGACCACGGCGCAGGGCTGACGTCCACCTCAAAGGAGGCCGGCGAGCCGGGTGGCTCGAATCCCGCGTGGAGTCCGCCGGAGGCCCCCGGTCCGGAGACGCACCCGGACACGAGGAGGGCCAGCAGGACCATCCCGGCCGGTCGTACCTGACGTCGCATGATCACCTCGTCATCGATGGGGGCGGGACCAGCCTAACCCCGTCCGCGCGGCGCTAACGTTGGGCCCATGCCGATCAGTGAGGCCCATGTGGGCCGCAGTTACCCCCCGACCCCGGCCTACGCGGTGGGTCACGCCAAGATCGCCGAGTTCGCGGACGCGCTGGGCGACGACAACCCGGCCTACCGGGGGCCTGCCCCGGTCGCGCCGCCCACGTTCGCCGCGATCCTGGCGGCGGAGGCCTGGGGTGCGCTGTTTGCGGACCCTGACCTCGACCTCGCCCTGCACCGCACGATGCACGCCGACCAGCGCTTCGCCTGGCGCAGGCCTCTGCGGGCCGGGGACGAGGTGACCGCCACCCTGAGGATCGACAAGGTGCGCTCGCGCGGCGCCACCGCCTTCGTCACCCTGTCCGTTCTCCTCGCCACCCCTGCCGGCGAGGAGGTGTGCACGGCAACCTCGACGCTGGTGCACACGTGGCCCGAGGAGGCCTCCGCATGAACGCGATCGACCCGGTGACCGTGGGCACGGTCCTGCCACCGTTGGCCGTCCGTTTCACGCGGGCGGATCTCGTCCGGTACGCCGGCGCATCCACCGACTTCAACCCGATCCACTGGTCGGACCGCGCGGCGCACGCCCTGGGCCTGCCGACCGTCGTCGCCCACGGGATGCTCACGATGGGCACAGCCCTGCGCGTCGTCACGGACTGGGTCTCAGACCCGGCGCGGGTGCGCTCCTACTCGGTGCGCTTCACCCGGCCGGTCAGCGTTCCCGACACCGATGAGGGTGCATTGGTCGAGTTCGCAGCCCGGGTCACGGCGCTTGCCGACGACGTGGCGACCGTGGCCATCGACGCAACGTGCGACGGCGTCCGGGTGCTGGGCTCTGCCACCGCGGAGGTGTTCGTTGGCTGAGTTGCTCGCCCGACACACCACGCTGCGCGTGGGAGGACCCGCACGTCGCTGGATCGAGGCCGCCACGGACGCGGACCTGGTTGCGGCGGTGCGCGCAGCGGACGCGGTGGGGGAGCCGGTGCTCGTGCTCGCAGGAGGGTCCAACCTGCTGGTGTCGGACGAGGGCTTCGACGGGACGGTCGTCCACGTCGCCACACGGGGGATCAGCTCCGACGCCTCGTTCTGTGAGTTCGACGCCGACACCGGCACCGTTGCGGACTCGTCGGCCGCCCCCTGCGGCGGGTACCTCGTGACCGTGGAGGCCGGCGAGGTGTGGGACGACTTCGTGGCTCACTGCGTGGCCAACGAACTCGTCGGGGTGGAGGCTCTCTCGGGGATCCCCGGGCTCGTGGGCGCGAGCCCGATCCAGAACGTGGGCGCCTACGGCCAGGAGGTGAGCCAGACCATCTGGGACGTCCGCACCTGGGATCGTCACGCTGGGGCCTTCCGAACCTTCGCGAACGCGGACTGCCGGTTCGGCTACCGCACGTCGCGGTTCAAGGCCGAGCCCGGGCGGTACGTCGTCCTGCAGGTCACCTTCCAGCTTCTTCCCGGAGGGCTGTCGGCCCCGATCCGGTTCGGGGAACTGGCCCGCCGGCTCGGCGTCCAGGGTGGGGGACGGGCACCTCTGGGCGAGGTGCGCGAGACTGTGCTGGGTCTGCGGCGCGGCAAGGGCATGCTCCTGGACTCTGCTGATCACGACACGTGGAGCGCGGGCTCGTTCTTCACCAATCCTGTCCTTGATGCGGACGCCGCCGCGCGGCTCCCCGCCGATGCGCCTCGATTCCCGCAGCAGGACGGCTCGGTGAAGACCAGCGCGGCGTGGCTCATCGAACACGCCGGGTTCGGTCGCGGGTACGGGACGCCGCCGGTCACCCTGTCCACCAAGCACGCACTGGCAGTGACCAACAGGGGAGGTGCCACCGCGTCCGGGATCGTCCGGCTTGCGACGGAGGTGCGCGACGGCGTCCGGGCACGGTTCGGGGTCACGCTCGTGCCCGAGCCAGTGTTCGTGGGGGTCGCGCTCGACTGAGCGGCCGGTCGCGGCCTCGTCCGTGGCCGCACCCCACACCCCCGGACACACTGGTTCGACGCGGGCACCCAAAACCCGTACACTTTCGGTCTTGGTGGATCCGACCATTACCTGACTGTCCCTTGGTGCAGGCGAGTGTCGATCGGGCCGCCGGAGGGCAATAGCTCAATTGGCAGAGCAGCGGTCTCCAAAACCGCAGGTTGGGGGTTCAAGTCCCTCTTGCCCTGCTGGGCCGAAACGCGGCCTCGCAGATCGCAGGCGACGTTAGGACTCGTGGTGGAACGCAGGAACGAATCTTCGGATGAGTCCGTGGCGTCCCCACACGAGGCGGGCGTGCCCTCTCCGGGCGCTGAAGCCGCGGGGAGCGAGGCTGCGGCCCAGGCGCGTCAGGCGCGACCCAAACGCAAGAGCCCGGCTGTCGTCGAGAAGAAGGGCGTCCCGACTGCCAGGAGCAGGCGCAAGGCTCTTGCCGCGGAGAAGCGGACCACCCCGGTCCAGTTCGTCAACGAATCGGTCGACGAACTCAAGAAGGTCGTGTGGCCGACACCACTCCAGGTGCGCCGCTATTTCGCGGTGGTCCTGGCCTTCGTGCTCGCGATCATCGCCTACGTCGGCGGACTCGACCTGCTGTTCGGCTGGGTGCTCCTGAAGCTGTTCGGCTGAACTCGGCAGGAGAAGGTACGAAGGAGATGAGTGTGTCCAACGACGAATCGACGCCCCTGGAGGGTGTGGCTGACGACTTCGAAATCGATCTGGGTTTTGAGCCTGCCGCGCCCGATGAGAGCGACCTCGACCTTGGCCTCGGCCTCGGAGACATTGCGGAGGACGTGAGCGAAGCCGACGTGCTCGCAAACCTGGGCCACCTGGATGAGGAGGAGCCCGCACCTGAGGCACCCTCGGCTGGCGAGGACGACGAGGCGGTGCTGGACGAACTGCGCGCGCGCCTACGTGGGCAGCCGGGTGACTGGTACGTCATCCACACCTACTCCGGCATGGAGAACCGGGTGAAGCAGAACCTGGAAGCCCGCGTGGTGACCCTCGGCATGGAGGACTACATCTTTGAGGCGGTCGTGCCGACCGAGGAGGTCGTCGAGATCCGCCAGGGCACCCGCAAGACGGTCACGCGGACGGTGCTTCCCGGCTACGTCCTCGTCCGTATGGAGCTGACCGACGAATCCTGGGCCGCGGTGCGGCACACCCCCTCGGTGACCGGTTTCGTGGCGCACGCGAACACGCCGGTTCCGCTGTCGCTGGACGAGGTCGAACGGATGCTCGCCCCCGCTGCGCTGGCCAAAGCTGCGGCCAAGGTGACCGGTGCGGCGCCCAGGAAGAAGAAAGTCGAGGTCGCTGACTTCAAGGTGGGCGACTCCGTCATGGTGGTCCAGGGCCCGTTCTCCGGAGTCCACGCGACCATCACCGAGATCAACGCGAACAACCAGCGCCTCAAGGCTCTGGTCGAAATCCTGGGGCGGGAAACCCCTGTGGATCTCACGTTCACCCAGGTGCAGAAGGACTGAGGCACCGAGCGAACGCGTTCGCCTCGGCCCGGCATGCCGGGCCACCACAAACCCGGCGGGTGTCCCGGCCCGTCATGACCACAGCAAGGACCCATCATGCCTCCCAAGAAGAAGGTCGCGGCGCTCGTCAAGGTTGCCCTGAACGCGGGCGCGGCGACCCCTGCCCCACCCGTCGGCACCGCGCTCGGTCCGCACGGCGTCAACATCATGGAGTTCGTCAAGCAGTACAACGCTCGGACGGAAGCCATGCGAGGGACGGTCGTCCCGGTCGAGATCACGATCTACGAGGACCGGACATTCACGTTCATCACGAAGACGCCTCCGGCCGCGGAACTGATTAAGAAGGCCGCCGGGCTGAAGAGTGGTTCAGCCACGCCGAACAAGGACAAGGTCGGCAAGATCACGCGCGACCAGGTGCGTGAGATCGCCACCACCAAGATGCCCGACTTGAACGCCAACGACGTTGACGCAGCGATGAAGATCGTTGAAGGGACCGCCCGTTCCATGGGCGTTACCGTCGAGGGCTGAGACGCCCGAACAGTGGGAGGGCCGGCGCGGCCCACACCACACCTGGTACGGCCCCTGGGCCGACGAACACAAAGGAAACCAGCACATGAAGCGCAGCAAGGCTTACCGCACGGCCGACGAGAAGATCGAGGCCGCACGGTTCTACACCCCCGAGGAGGCACTGGGCCTGGTCAAGTCCAACGCCTCGGCGAAGTTCGACGAGACCGTCGAGGTCGCGTTGCGACTCGGCGTTGACCCCCGCAAGGCCGACCAGATGGTCCGCGGCACGGTGAACCTCCCGCACGGCACAGGCAAGACGGCACGGGTCCTCGTCTTCGCCACCGGCGAGAAGGCAGCCGCCGCGAAGGAAGCCGGCGCGGATGAGGTGGGCGCCGATGAACTGATCGAGAAGGTGGCCGGCGGCTACCTTGATTTCGACGCGGCCGTCGCCACTCCGGACATGATGGGCAAAGTCGGACGCCTCGGCCGCATCCTCGGCCCTCGCGGCCTGATGCCGAACCCGAAGACCGGGACCGTGACGATGGACGTCGTCAAGGCGGTGACCGACATCAAGGGCGGCAAGATCGAGTTCCGGGTCGATCGACATGCCAACCTCCACTTCATCGTGGGCAAGGCATCCTTCTCGGAGAAGCAGCTGGTCGAGAACTTCTGGGCGACCATGGATGAGGTCAACCGACTCAAGCCTGCTGCCGCGAAGGGGCGCTACATCAAGAAGGTCACGGTCGCCTCCACGATGGGGCCCGGCGTCCACGTCGACCCCACGAAGACCAAGCCGGCCAAGGACGAGGCGTAATCCCCGTCATCGCACCATCCTCAAGTCGAACCCGTGGAGCCCCGCACCCGATGGTGCGGGGCTCCTTGGCGTCACTGGACCTGGCGCCTGGAACCGGCTGCGGCGGCTATGATGGACGCCGGCCCGATGGGCAGCTGGCGAGTCAGGAACGATCATCCGGTGACGGAGACCTCCCGACTTGACAGAGGCACTGGAGGCGGGTAATGTTTGGCGAGTTGCCCCAAGTCAAGGTGAGAGCCCGGACAAGGTGTGCGACGGAAGTTTGAGATCTCAACAGCGTGTTCAAGTCAATGCACTTTTT
>CAZZGU010000129.1:0-7205 GCA_964653755.1 uncultured Nigerium sp.
TTCTGGTCGAACACCAGGGTGCTCACCGCCATCAGCGAGTAGAACCAGCCGCGCGTCTGGTCGATGGCCTCGCAGATGAAGTCGGCCGGGAAAGCCTGCTCGAACCGCTCCTTCGAGCCCGCCACGAACGGGTACCCCCACTGGGCGAACGGCATCGACCCCGAGTCGTACCAGGCGTCGATGACGTCGGCGACCCGGTGCGACGGCTTGCCGCACGTCGGGCAGCCGAAGGTGACGGCGTCGACGAACGGCCGGTGCGGGTCGAGCCCGGAGAGGTCGGAGCCGGTCAGTGCCGACAGTTCGGCGCGCGACCCCACGCACACCTGGTGGTCGTCCTCGCAGCGCCAGATCGGCAACGGGGTGCCCCAGTAACGGCTCCGCGACAGCGCCCAGTCGATGTTGTTGGAGAGCCAGTCGCCATAGCGCCCGTGCTTGATGTGCTCGGGGTACCAGTTGGTGTTCTCGTTTTCGCGCAGCAGCTCGGCCTTGCGCTGCGTCGTCCGGATGTACCAGGACGGCTGCGCGTAGTAGATCAGCGTCGTGTGGCAGCGCCAGCAGTGGGGGTAGCTGTGCTCGTACTCCAGCACGCGGAACATCAACCCGCGTTCGACAAGGTCCTTCACCAGGGCCTTGTCTGCGGTCTTGAAGAACTGCCCTCCGACCAGCGGCACGTCCTCGGCGAAGGTGCCGTCCGGCCGGACCGGGTTCACCATCGGCAGCCCGTACGCGCGACAGACCGCCATGTCCTCCTCACCGAACGCCGGGGCCTGATGCACCAGGCCGGTGCCGTCCTCGGTGGTCACGTAGTCGGCCAGCACCACATAATGGGTGCCGCCCACGGCGTCCGGAAAGTCGACGAGGTCGAACGGACGCCGGTAGCGCCACCCCTCCATCGCGGCGCCCGAGAACGTCGGGCCGAGCTTCCACCCGTCGCCCAGCACCCGCTCGGCGAGCGGCTCGGCGACGATGAGCGTCTCCTCGCCGTCGGACGCCACGACGTACGTGACGTCGGGGTGCGCCGCGACGGCGGTGTTCGAGACGAGCGTCCAGGGGGTCGTCGTCCACACGAGCAGCGACGCCTTCCCTTGCCAGGGACCCGATTCGAGCGGGAAGCGCACGTACACCGACGGGTCGACGACGTCCTCATAGCCCTGCGCGAGCTCGTGGTCGGACAGCGTCGTTCCGCAGCGCGGGCAGTAGGGGGCGACGCGGTAGTCCTCGACCAGGAGGCCCGCGCCGTGGATCTGCTTCAGGCTCCACCACACCGATTCGACGTACTCGGGCGCCATCGTCCAGTAGGCCTCGTCGAGGTTGACCCAGTAGCCCATGCGATGGGTGAGTTCGACGAAGGCGTCCACGTGCCGGCTGACCGACGTGCGGCATTGGGCGTTGAACGGCTCGATACCGAAGGCCTCGATGTCCGGCTTGCCGTTGAAGCCGAGCTCGCGCTCGACGGCGAGTTCGACGGGGAGACCGTGGCAGTCCCAGCCGGCCTTGCGGTCGACGCGGTAGCCCTGCATCGTCCGGAAGCGCGGGAAGACGTCCTTGAACACGCGCGCCTCGATGTGGTGCGTGCCCGGCATGCCGTTGGCGGTGGGCGGGCCCTCGTAGAACGTCCAGCGCGGGCCGTCGGCGGTGCGCTCCAGCGACTTGGCGAAGGTTTCGTGGGAATCCCAGAACGCCAGGATCTCGCGCTCGAGCGCTGGCAGGTCGACCTGGGGCTGGACGGCCCGGTAGCCGGTGGGGTTGTCGCCGGGGTTGGGGCCGGTGGGGTTGTCGCCAGTCGGCTGGGTGGTCATCGTCATCCTTCGTCGCGCAGGCCGGACGAAGGGACGAGACGGCAGGCGTTGTGCCTGCTGGTCCCGCGGTACCACCCTTCTTGGACGCCGTGGGCGCCCCTCTCGTTGCGTGCCGCAGCCGGTTCTAGTGAGGTCTCGCTCGCGTGGGCGATTCGACCCGTTCTTCCGGCAGCTCCGAGGTGATGGCCTCATCATCGCCGTGCGGTCGGGCCTATTCTACGAACGGGCCCCGCCCACGCCAAAAGGAGACCACCGTGCGCCAGACCGTGACCGTGATCGTGGCGGTGCTCGCCGTGTTGTCCCTGGCGTTCGGGCTCTTCAGCAAGTCGCCTCGGGTCCGGCGGGTGGCGTGGCTCACGCTCGTCATCCTCGCGTTGGGGTTCGCGCTGGCCTGGCTGCTGGTGTTCCTGACCGGGACCGAACTCACCCCCCGCGTGCCGTAACGCAGGCCCTCGGCGGACGTAACGCAGGCCCTCGGCGGGGGAAGTCAGGGCGTGAGGACGATCTTGCCGGCCAGGTCGCCGGACGCCATCGCCGCGATCCCCTGCGCGGCGTCGGCCAGCGGCAGCACCCGGTCGATGCGCGGCCGCACCCCGGTCCTCGCCATCAGGTCGAGCAGCGCGACCAGCTCGTCGCGGGTGCCCATCGTCGACCCGATGATCCGCAGCTGCAGGAAGAACACCCGGTTCAGCTCGGCGGGTGGGTTGGCCCCGGACGTTGCCCCGCAGACCACCACGGTCCCCCCTGGCCGCAGGGACCGCAGGGAGTGCCCCCATGTCGCCTCGCCGACGGTCTCGATCACGGCGTCGACGCGGTCGGGCAGCCGTGCGCCGGGCTCGAAGGCGGCGTCGGCGCCCAACTCGACGGCGAGCGCACGCTTGGCCTCGGTGCGCGCGGTCGCCCAGACCCGGTGTCCGAGCGCCTTGCCGAGCGCGATGGCGGCGCCGGCAACCCCACCGGACGCCCCCTGCACCAGCACCGTGTCGCCGGGCGTGAGTCCCGAGTCCCGCGTGAGCATGCGGAAGGCGGTCAGCCAGGCGGTCGGGAGGCAGGACGCCTCGGCGAAACTGAGCGACGCCGGCTTGGCGACGAGATTGCGTTCGGGCACCACGACGTACTCGGCCAGCGTGCCCTGGTGCAGCTCGGACAGGAGGCTGCGCCGCGGATCGAGCGTCTCGTCGCCAGCCCAGCCCGGGCTCGCGATGACCGCGTGCACGACGACCTCGCGCGCGTCGTCGGTGATGCCCGCGGCGTCCGTGCCGAGGGTCATCGGCATGCGGTCCGGCGGCAGGCCCACGCCTTTGAGCGACCAGACGTCGTGGTGGTTCAGTGACGCGGCCCGGACGCCGACGCGCACCCAGCCCTCGGGTACGTCGGGCTCCGGGCGCTCACCCACCTCGAGGGCGGCCAGCGGGTCGGACGGGTTGGCGTTCGAAACGAAGACGGCTCGCATGGGACCGAGCCTAGGCGCCTCAGTCCCACGGACCCGCACCGGAAGGCGGCTCGCCCTCCCGTGTGCGGAAGATCACGCAGGGACTACGCTGCGCGATCTTCCGCATTGTGCGTCAGCCCAACAGTCGCTCGACGACGAGGGCCAGGCCGTCGTCGTCGTGGCTGGCGGTGACCTCGTCGGCTGCCTGCCGGGTCTCCGGCCGCGCGTTGCCCATGGCGACGCCGTGGCCAGCCCAGCGCAGCATCTCGACGTCGTTGCGGTGGTCGCCGAACGCGATGACCTCCTCGCGCCGGACGCCGAGCCGCGCACACAGCCGAGCCAGCCCGGACGCCTTCGTCACCCCGTGCGCCGACACCTCCAGGAACGGGGCCCCGGACGTCGTGGGGTGGCATCCGGGTACCCCCAGGTCGAGGGCGGCGGCCAGGAGGTGCTCCTCCGGCACGGACTCGTGCCGCACCACCAGCTTGAGCGACGGCGTCCCGAGCACCTCCGCGAGCGGGAACTCGGGCAGGTCGTCCACGGACCGGTCGTGATCGCCAGCGCTCATCAGGCGAACGTACCCGTGCTCCGGCACGAAGGTGTTCCCCGCGTCGCGGATCGACACACAGCGCACCCCTGGCACCCGGTCCCGCAGGCGTGCCACGAATTCGACCTGCGCCTCGACGGTGAGCACCTCCTCGAAGTAGACCTCGCCGGTGCCGAGGTGGACGCCGACCGCCCCGTTCGACCCGATCACGGGCCCCTCCCGCAGCGCAGCGGTCACGAGACGGGCGATCGACAACGGCTGTCGCCCCGAGATCGGGACGATCATGAGACCGGCGTCGGACGCCGCTGCCAGGGCCTCGCGGGTCCGCGGGGAGATCGCGCGGCGCGAGGTGAGCAGCGTCCCGTCGAGGTCGGTCGCGATGAGCCGGATCGCCACGCGCCGCCCGTCAGCCCGTGGAACCGACGCGTCGGCGTCCGGAGAAGGCACGTCCGAGCGTCACCTCGTCGGCGTACTCGAGGTCGCCGCCCACGGGCAGGCCGGACGCGAGCCGCGAGACCGTGACGCCGAGCGGGTCGAGGAGGCGGGCGATGAAGGTCGCCGTGGCTTCGCCCTCGAGGTTGGGGTCGGTGGCGAGGATGACCTCGGTGACGGTGCCGTCGGCGAGTCGGGTGAGGAGCTCGCGGATGTGGAGATCGCCGGGACCCACGTGGTCGATGGGGCTGATCGCCCCGCCGAGGACGTGGTAGAGCCCCCGGAATTCACGCGTCCGCTCGATGGCGGCGACGTCCTTGGACTCCTCGACCACGCACAGCACGGTGCGATCACGCCGCGGGTCGCGACAGACCCGGCAGGTCGCACCTTCGGAGATGTTGAAGCACACGTCACAGAAGCGCACCTTCTCGACGACCTCGGTGAGGGCGTGCGCGAGGCGCTCCACGTCGGCCTTGTCGGACTGGAGGATGTGAAAGGCGATTCGCTGCGCGCTCTTGGGGCCGATCCCGGGGAGCCGGCCGAGTTCGTCCATGAGCTCCTGGATCGGTCCTTCGTACAAGATCCCGGCCCGTCAGAAGGGGAGGCCGGGGATCTGCGGCAGCGCGGACTGCGCGAGCTCCTGCACCTGATGGCTCGCGTCGCGGATGGCGGCGACGACAAGGTCGCCGAGGGTCTCGGCGTCCTCGGGGTCGCAGGCTTCGGGCTTGATCGTGACGGAGGTGACCTCGCCGGTCCCGGTCATCTCGACCTGGACGAGGTCGCCGCCCGCGGAGCCGGTGATGGTTCGGCTCGCCAACTCGGCCTGGGCATCCTGCAGTTGAGCCTGCATGGCTTGGGCCTGGGCGAGCAGGGCGTTCATGTCGAAGCCGCCGCCTTCGCTCCCGAACAGGGACATGGGTTCTCCTCGGTTGGTCGTTGCGCCGCCATGGTACCGGCGGGCCGGGGCGTCAGGGGGTTGGCTCCTCCTCGCCGATCAGCTTGGCGTCGAGGTAGCGGGTGAGTAGTTCGTCTGTGCCCAGGGGCTCCTCGTCGACGTCGGGGTCGTCCCGGTCGGGCTCCTCGGGCGGCTCGTCGGGCACCCCCAGTCGGGTCGGGACGATGTTGCGCCGGGCCCGCTCGGCGTGTGCGTGGGCCTCGGGGTCGGACGCCGCTGGACGAGGCCGCTCGGAGCCGAGCTTCGCGGGCGCCGATGTCGAAGGGGCCGGTGTCGAAGGGGCCGGTGTCGAAGGGGCCGGTGTCGAAGGGGCCGGCGTCGGCCCGGCAGGAGCTGGGGGGGGGGGGGTCCGGAGGGGCGGGACCGGGCCCGGGCCGGCGGAGCGCTGGTCTCGTCGACAAATTGGATGCGCACCGCGATCCCGACCACCTCGAGGATCGACTCGCGCAGGATGTCCTCGCTCCCGCCCCGCTGGAGGCTTTCCAACGCCCCGGGGTTCGACAACGCGAGCGTGAGCGTGCCGTCGGCGAGTCCCTGGACCTGGGCGTTTTCCCGCAGCACCATCCACGTGACCCGCCGCCTCCGGCTCACTGCCTCGAGCACCTGGGGCCAGACCTTGCGAAGGTCAGCGGCAGTGAGGGCACCGGGCTCCCTGCTCCCCGCCGGGGCCGGCGCCGGGGCGGGCGCCGGAGCCGGAGCCGGCGTCGGGGCCGGCGACTGCGTCGGAGCCGGCGTCGCGGGCGCCGTCGCTGGCGCCGCGGCCGACACAGGCGCCGGGGCGGGCCGCGAAGCTTCGGCCCTCTCCGGCGCGCGCGTCGCGACGGGTTCGGCCGCGGCGGCCGGCGCGCCGGCGTCCGCGGCCAAGCTGAGTCGGCGCTCCAGGCGGTCGAGGCGCGCGTGGACCCCGCGGCCGTCCACATCGGCGCCGGGCAGGAGCACGCGGGCACACATGAGTTCCAGGTGGAGGCGCGGCGCGGTGGTGCCGCGCATCTCGGTCAGGCCCCGGGCGATGACCTCGGCAGCGCGGGTGAGTTCGCCGGTTCCCATCCCGGACGCCTGGGTCGTGAGTCGCTCGGCCTGGTCGCCAGAGACGTCGACGAGCCCCGTCGTCAGGGCCTCGGGGACGGCCGCGACGATGATGAGGTCACGCAGGCGGCGGAGGAGGTCCTCGGCGAAGCGGCGCGGATCCTGCCCGACTTCGATGACCTTGTCGACGCACGCGAACACCCCCGCCGCATCGCCGGCGGCGAAGGCGTCCATGATCTCGTCGAGGAGGGTGTCCGGGGTGTAGCCCAGCAGAGCGGCGGCCTGGGCGTACGTGACCCCGTCGGGGCCCGACCCGCCCAGGAGTTGGTCGAGGACTGACAGCGAGTCGCGCACCGACCCCGCCCCCGCGCGGACCACGAGCGGCAGGACGGCCTTGTCGACCCGGGCGCCCTCGGCCTCGCACAACGTGGCGAGGTAGGCGGCCAGCGTCTTCGGCGGAACGAGCCGGAACGGGTAGTGATGGGTGCGGGAGCGGATCGTGCCGATGACCTTTTCAGGTTCGGTCGTGGCAAAGATGAACTTGACGTGGGGCGGAGGCTCCTCGACCACCTTGAGAAGGGCGTTGAAGCCCTCCTTGGTGACCATGTGGGCCTCGTCGATGATGTAGATCTTGTAGCGGCTCGAGACGGGGGCGAAGAAGACCCGCTCGCGCAGGTCACGGGCCTCGTTGACGCCGCCGTGGGACGCCGCGTCGATCTCGATGACGTCGATCGACCCCGCTCCCCCGCGCGCCAGGTCGCGGCACGAGCGGCAGACCCCGCAGGGGGTCGGGGTCGGGCCCTGCTCGCAGTTGAGGCAGCGCGCCAGGATGCGCGCCGACGTCGTCTTGCCACAGCCCCGCGGACCCGAGAAAAGATACGCGTGGTTCACCCGGTTGTTGACGAGCGCCCGCTGCAGTGGTTCGGTCACGTGCTCCTGACCGATGACTTCGGCGAACGTCTCCGGCCGGTAGCGGCGGTACAGCGCCAACGGCGCCTCGCGCGAGGGGGGCGG
>CAZZGU010000130.1:0-7160 GCA_964653755.1 uncultured Nigerium sp.
GACAGGGCCTTCGTGCGGTTGCCGTTCTCGGTGTACTTCGGGTGGATCACCGTCGCCACGATCGCCAACGTCACGGTCTGGCTCGTCAGCATCGGCTGGGACGGCTTCGGGATCGGCGAGCCCGTCTGGGCCGTGGCGATCATCGCGGTGGGGGCCATCATCGGCGGCACGGTGATCCTCCGTGACCGGGACATCCCCTACGCGCTCGTGCTGGTCTGGGCCTACCTGGGCATCTGGATCAAGCACACATCCGGCTCAGGCTTCGACGGCGCCTACCCCGCCGTGAGCGCCGCCGCGCTCGTGGGGATCGCCGCGTTCGTCGCGGCCGGCGCCGCGACCCTCCTGCGCCGGCGTCCGGCCTGACTCTGCAAGGAGCTGAGTCCAGGCTCATCGCCGAGCTTGCGGGCCCATAGGAGCGGACCCCGGCCATCAACACCCCCGTGTCGCAGCCACGCTTGCCCTCCGGCGGGCACTAGCGTGCTGCTGGTGACCACATCTTTCAAGGCACGAGGACGACACGCGAAGGTCCTGACGGCCGGCCTTGTCTGTCTCCTGGCTCTGGCGTCCTGCGCACCTTCCGGAGCACAAACCCCCACGACGGCGCCCCAGGGCGCGATCGGCCCGCGCGCGGCAGCGTTCCTGGGGCCCGCCCCGCAAGCCGCCCCCGCGAAAGCCACCGCGTCCGCGAAGCCCGCAACCGCGCTGAAATCGCCGCAGGCCACGTGCCCGCGCCCTCCCAAGTCGTTCGTCCGCAGGGCCCCAGGCTCCGGCAAGACGGTGGCGCTGACCTTCGACGACGGTCCTGCGCCAGCGGATCGTGAGATCGCTGCGATCCTGCGGAACTACGGGGTGCACGCGACCTTCTTCCTGACGGGCGACCACGCGGCGTCCGATCCCGACACCGTGCGCCTGCTCGCGGACGACGGCCACCTCATCGCAAACCACTCCTACGACCACAGGTACGCCACCGAGGTGGCCAGTGGCTGGAGTGTGGGCTACCTGACGGATCAGATGGCCAGGACCAGCGAGGTCCTCAGCGGAATCACCGGGAAGCCGGTGTGCTACTTCAGACCGCCCGGGGGCTACACAACCAACGTGCTGAAGACCGCTCGCCAGCAGGGGCTGACATCCGTGATGTGGAGCCTCTACTCCTTCGACGTGGACCAGCCCGCCACCACCACGGACGCGGGCACGGCCGCCCTCATCGTGAATGCCACCAAGGTCGGACGGCAGAGCCATCCGGTTGTCCTCCTGCACTCGGGCAAGGCCTCGCACGAGCCGGATGACATCATCGGCGCCAACCGCAGCAACACCGTCGCCGCCCTGCCCGCCATCATCGAGTGGTACCGGGCGAAGGGGTACCGCTTCGTGAAGCTCGACGGGACGGAGTGAAGGACCCGCTGGGGTAGGGTTGTCCCCGCGCCGGGCCTATAGCTCAACGGGCAGAGCAGCGGACTTTTAATCCGCGGGTTCAGGGTTCGAGTCCCTGTGGGCCCACCAAGGGGAATGCGGTGTGACTCGGCGATCCCAGGCCGACACCGACCGCTTCCTCCGCCTCGGCTCGGCGCTGGTGGCGATGGGCGCCCCACCTGTCGTGTGTGCGTTCACCTGCGCTCCCTGCGCGCCCCCTGCACGCCCCACCTGTCGTGTGCGCGTTCACCTGTGCTCCCTGCACGCCCCACCTGTCGTGTGTGCGTTCACCTGCGATGTGTCGCGGGTGAACGTCGATACGGAAGGTGACTCCGAAAGGGCCTCTAGGCCGTGTCCATGGCCACCGTAATCTCCTTGTAGGCGGCCAGTTGATCTCCCTTCTGGCGGTCACGTGATCTCCCGTTTCGTGGCCAGCTGATCTCCCTGCCGTGTCCTGGGGTCGACGGCGTGTCGGCCCTCACCTGTGGTGTGCGTGTGGATAGCCCTGCCCGTGTTGATCGACTTGGGGAAGGGGTCCGGCGCCACCGTGAAGAAGAACGGCACAGAGACGATGGAAATCTTGGAAGCATTCGACAAGACCAAGTGCGCGCACAGCGCTGCGAAGTTGGCGGGGTGTGACCCGAAGACGGTCCGCCGGCTGGTGGCCCGCCGGGAGGCCGGGTTGGGGGCGGACGCCCCGATCGACCGTCCCCGACTGGTGGACGAGTTCACCGACGTGGTGGAGCAGTTGGTCGAGGGCTCCGACGGCGCGATCCGCGCCGATGTGGCGCACGAGAAGTTGGTGGCGTGCGGCTACGCCGGGTCAGAACGCACGACCCGTCGGGCGGTCGCCGAGGCCAAGACCCGCTGGCGGTTGGAGCATGCTCGGTCGAACCGGCCGTGGATCACCGTGCCGGGGGCGTGGCTCCAGTTCGACTGGGGCGACGGCCCGAAGGTCCGCGACCTGACCGGCCGGCTCCGGTCGACGGTGTTGTTCGTGGCGTGGGTGGCCTGGTCGAGGTTCCGGGTGGTGATCCCGTGCTGGGACCAGACCTCGGAAACGTTGGCGACCTGCCTGGACTCGACGTTCCGGCTGGTCGGCGGGGTCACCGACTACGTGTTGACCGACAACGCCAAGACGGTCACGGTGACCCACATCGCCGGCGTACCGGTCCGGCACCCGTTGATGGTCGACCTGGGCCGCCATTACGGGACGACGGTGCACACGTGCGTGCCCTACGACCCCCAGTCCAAGGGCGGGGTGGAGGCGTCGGTGCGGGTCGCCAAGGACGACCTGCTGCCGAAGAAGACCAACCTCCACGACGAATACGGCTCGATGGACGAGCTCGCCGAGGCGTGCCGCGGGTTCATGGCCAAGGTCAACGCCCGGGTGCACCAGGCCACCCGCCGCCGCCCCGACGAGGCCCTCGTCGTCGAGCGTGGGTTCCTGCACCCGGTCCCCATGGAGCCGCACACCGCCGCAATCGGCCAGGCCCGGATCGTCGCCCCTGATCAGACGGTGTCGTTCGGGTCGGTCCGGTACTCGGTGCCGCCGAAGCTGCAGGGCGCCCGCGTGTGGGTCGCCGTCCAAGGCGACGAGGTTGTCATCAGGGCTGATGCGCGCCGGCTTCCGGTGGTGCCTGACTGGGCGGCCGGGCAGGGCCTGGTCGAGGTCGCCCGGCATCGGACGTCGACGCCGGGGAACCCGCGGATCAACCTGGCCCACTACCCCGACCATCCGCAGAACCCCGACGGCAGCCCAGCCGTGCCCAGACCCCGGGCCGGGTCACTGTTGGAACAGGTGTTCTTGTCGATCGGTCCGGCTGCGGAGTTGTGGCTGGTCGCCGCCTGCGCCCGCGGAGTCGAACGGATCGAGTCGAAGATGCGCGCCATCGTCGATCTGGCCGCCCTGCGTGGCTCCGAGCTGACCTGTGCGGCACTCGAGGCCGCCACCCAAGCCGACCGGTTCGGCTGGGGTGATGTGGAATCGATCGCCGACTTCATCGCCACCACCAGCCACCACGACGACCAACCCGTGGTCGCCGACGAAGCATCCTCGACCCAGCCCGGCACCGGCGGCTGGGCCGGGTTCACCACCAGCCCGACAGGATCGGCCCGATGATCACCGACACCACCCCACCTGCCCTGCCCGACGCCCTCGACGCCGCCCTACGCCGGATGCGCCTGCCGTACCTGCGCCGCGCCGCCCCCGACGTCCTCGCGACCGCCAGGGCGCAACGCTGGGACCCCGCCGAAGTCGTCCGCGTCCTCCTCGCCGAAGAGATCCGCGGCCGCGACCAGGCCACCCGCACCGCCCGCCGTAAACAAGCCGGGCTGCCAGCAGGCAAAACGTTCCAAGCGTGGCGGGAGGCCGATTCCTCAATCCCCATCGCGACCCAGACCGGTCTGGCCACCCTGGAGTGGATCGGTCGGCACGAGAACCTGGCCATCGCCGGACCGTCGGGCACCGGGAAGACCCACTTCGTCGAAGCCCTCGCCCACAAGGCCATCGATCAAGATCTGAAGGTCGCCTGGTTCACCCTGGAATCGTTGACCGCCCAGATCACCAGGGCGAACGTCGACGGCAGCGTCGCCCGCACCATCACCCGCATCACCCGCGCCGACCTGGTCGTGATCGATGACATAGGCATGCTCCCTGCCGGGCAAGCAGCCGCCGAAGCGTTCTACCGGGTCGTCGAGGCCGCCTACGAACGCCGATCGGTCGCCGTCACCAGCAACATCCACCCCTCCGGATTCGACGCCATCATGCCCAAAACGCTGGCCACCGCCGCCGTCGACCGACTCCTCCACCACGCCCACGTCATCATCACCGAGGGCAACTCGCTACGGCTGTCCGAAGCCGTCGCCGGTCGAGGGGTGATGCCCCTGACCTGACTAACACCTCGGCAGGGAGATCAGATGGCCACCAACAAGGAGATCACGTGACCGCCCACAGGGACATCACGTGACCGCCCACAGGGAAGTCCCAATGGCCATTGACAAGGCCGAAACGCGTCCGAAAGGGCCTCTAGGCCGAAACGCGTCCGATCGTTCACCCTTCGTCTCCCTGTGGACAAGGCCCGATGCTTGTCCCCAACAGCTGGGAAACGGTGGCACCGACGGGGTTGCCGTGGTCCCATCGGGCCATGGACGAACTTCACCTGCGCACCTTCGGATCCCTTGAAGCGGAGGGGTGGACGAGCCGCAGCCTGCGAAGAGCCTGCTCCGACGAGAAGCTCGAGAAGGTTCGGCGCGGCGTCTACTCGCCTCCGGGATCACTGAGTGTGAACGAGCGGCACCACAGGCTGATCCACGCGACCTGGCCGCTGTTGCGCCCGGACTCCGTCATCAGCCACACCTCCGCCGCCGTCCTGCACGGCCTGCCGGTGGATCGGGCGAGCGTCCGGCTGGTGGAGGTGACGCGCCCGGAGCCGCGCGGACGCACCAGTCGGAACGTACGCACGTACGGGGCGCAGCTCGAGCCTGACGAGATGGTCGAGTTGCCCGGGCACCCATCGCTCCGGGTCACCTCCCTGGAGCGCACCGTCGCGGATCTGGCCCGAACGCGTCCCTTCGAATGGGGCGTCATCGCCGCGGACGCCGCCCTCCACCGGCACGCACGGCCCGACACACTGGCGACCATCGCCCAGCGATGCCGGCGCCTGCAAGGGAGCGCGCGCCTGCGGGAGGTGTTGTCCTTCGCCGACGGGCGGGCGGAGTCGGCGGCCGAGTCGTTGAGTCGCGTGCAGTTCAGCCGGATGGGCATCCCCGCTCCGCTGCTCCAGTTCGAGGTGCGCGACGCCCACGGGCAGTGGGTGGCCACGGTTGACTTCGCCTGGCCCGAGTTGCGAGTGGTCGGCGAGGTGGATGGCCGCGTCAAGTACGAACAACTGCTGGCGCCCGGCAAGACGGCCGCGGAGGTCGTCATGGCCGAGAAGCGACGCGAGGAGTTGATCAAGGAGGCCGGCTACTGGATCGTGCGGTGGGGTTGGGCAGAGGCGTGCGACGCGGCGGCGCTCGCCTACCGCGTCCGGACGGCTCTTGCTCGCCGGTGAGCCATCTCCAAGCAGGCGCGGAGACGCCCAAGCCGGACGCGGGGACGCCCAAGCCGGACGCTGGAACACCAAAGCCGGACGCGGGGACGCCGACGCACCACTGTCCACCTGCCGTTTCGACGTTTACCTGCGACACATCGCAGGTGAACGCAGCTACCGCAGGTGAGGCTGCCCGGAGGACAGGTGAACGCAGCTACCGCAGGTAAAGGCGGTGCGGAACACAGTTCGTCCGTCGGCGAGTCACGTCGGAGTGGGTCCCCCCATGGGCCCACGCTGGGAACGGCCCCGTCCGGGACGCGCCTACAGTGGGAGCCGTGAATCCACCCGCCTGGGGAATCGCCGCAGTTCTCGTCGTCGGTGTCGCCCTCGTCGTCGCCGGTTGGTGGTTCGACCGCCGTCGCCACCGCCGCAGGCAGTCGGAGTTGACCAGCCCGCCCGGCCGGACGCTCCCAGGCCTGCCGCCCACCGCAGACCCCCCGCGCTACACGACCGAGGACGAGATCCTCGCCACGAACCTCCCTGACCCGACCGAGCGCCAACTCGCGCTCCTCAACCGGCGCGATGAGGCGGCCACCCTGCCGGGAGGCGTCGCGGACGGCCGCTTCCTCAACCACCCCCGCAAGGGGTTGGGAATCCTCCTGCAGCCGTCGGTTCTCGTCTCGGACGGCCGGATCGAGGCCCAGCGTGACGTGCTCACCGCCCTCGCCGGCGCCCGTCGTCGCGGCACTGGCCTGGTCTGGGTCGCCCCCGAGTTCTCGCGGGACGCCCTGGGCACGCTCCACGCGAACGCCGTCACCGCCAAGGTGCCCAACCTCCCCGTGGAGCTCGGCGACCCCGGCCTCCTGCGTCGGGCCGCTGCCCTCACCGGGGGGCGGATGGTCACGGCGTCCGATCTGGCCGCCAGCTACCTCCCCGACCCCGCGTGGGGCACCTGCGACGGCTGGATCGCGGACGTCGACGACTCCTGGATCGTCCCGCCCGCCGACACGACCGTCGCGCGGTAACCAGGCTCAACCCCAGGTCAAGACCTGCTCAGGAACTTCTCAGCCCGCCCCCGAACCGACCCACCTGGCGGAACACGGACGCGGCCGCCCGCCAAGCGGGCCCCTGACAAGGCCTGACACCCGCTCATTCACGGCCACACCACCCCGAAACACACGCTTGTCATTTCGGCAGCCGCACGGCGTGTCGCCTTGCGTGCGAAGCCGCGAATTCTCCCGCGCACCTTGTCCGGTTCCTCAGGTGCTGTTTAGGCTCCCCACGGAGACGGTTCCGCACGAAGCTGCCCGGGTCGTTCCCCGTACTCAGCCCCGGAAAGGAGCGGCCGTGAACAGCGCTGTGCGCCGCCTCAGGACATCACTGGTCGGAAGCGGCGTCGCAGCGCTCCTGATCGGCGCAGGAGCCGTTGCCGCGACCACCGACGCGTTCGCCACCCAGTCGATGACGGCGACCACCTGGGTCAACCTGCGCTCCGGCCCCTCCACGAGTCACCCGGTGGTGACGGTCCTCGAACCCGGACAAGCGGTCGAGGCCAGCGGGGCCGTCACGAACGGGTGGTACGAGGTCACGACCGGCAGCGAGGACGGCTGGGTGTACCGCACCTACCTCGCCGCGCCGTCCGCATCGGACGACTCGGCCGCGTCGGCGCCCCCCACAGCCCCACCCACCCCCGCAGAACCCACCCCCGCGAAACCC
>CAZZGU010000131.1:0-7125 GCA_964653755.1 uncultured Nigerium sp.
CGACGGGCGCGTCTACACCCTCACCGACACCGTCGGCTTCGTGCGCCACCTGCCCCACGACCTCGTCGAGGCGTTCAGGTCGACGTTGGAGGAGTCCGTCGAGGCCGACCTCCTGTTGCACATCGTGGACGCCGCCGACCCCGATCCCGAGGGACAGATCCGCGCCGTGCGGACGGTGCTGGGCGACATCGGGGCCGCGACGGTGCCCGAACAGCTCGTGTTCAACAAGATCGACCTCGTGGCCCCCGACGTCCTGACCACCCTGCGGACGCTGGCGCCCACCGCCGTCTTCGTGTCGGCGAGGACGGGCGCCGGGCTGGCCGAGCTGATCCAGCGGATGGAGGAACGCCTGCCCCGCCCCGCGGTGGAGGTGCGGGCGCTCGTGCCGTACAGCCGCGGCGACCTGATCGACAAGATCCACAAGACCGGGGAGTTCCTCACGACCGAGCACACCCCCGACGGCACCCGGGTGGTGGCCCGCGTCACCCCGACGCTCGCCGGTGAGCTGGCCCCCTACGCAGAGGAGGCGCCGGCGTCCCCGTAACGGGCCTGCCCGTGGCGTGCCCGGCCACGGACCCTGCCAACACCCCGGAGACACCGGCGGGTGGATCGTCCGGGGCCGCGTCGGTGGGGTGAAGTACCGTGGGCGGGTGCCCTCCCGTACTGACGCCATCCTCGCCGCTGCGGTCGAGGGAATCGGCGGCTCGGCACGGCAGGGACAGATCACCATGGCGGACGCCGTCCGGCACGCCTTCGACAGCAGGGAACACCTGCTCGTCCAGGCCGGCACGGGAACCGGAAAATCGCTGGGCTACCTCGCGCCCGCCCTCGACCGGCTGACCGCCGACCCGCAGTCCCGCATCGTCATCGCCACCGCCACACTGGCGTTGCAGGCCCAGCTCGCGCACGCCGACATCCCCGCTGCGGTCCGCGCGGCCGAGCAGGTGACCGGCCGTCGCGTCCGGCACGCGGTGCTCAAGGGGCGGTCGAACTACATCTGCCTCCACAAGGTGCGTGACGGACAGGGACTCGAACAGGGCACCCTGCTCGGCGGGGACGCCCTCGCCACCTCGCTGCGCGCCAGCGGTGCCGACGCAGCCTCGGTGCTGGGCGCAGAAGTGGTCGCGTTGCGCGACTGGGCCGAGGAACAGGCCGACGACGAGGGGTCGGGGGACCGCGACGATGCGCCCAGCCACACCCTCGCCGCCTGGTCGCAGGTGTCCGTGCCGGTGAGGGAATGCCTGGGCGCGCAGGCCTGCCCCTTCGGTTCGGTGTGCTTCGTGGAGCGCTCCCGCGAGGTCGCGCGCGACTCCCAACTCATCGTCACCAACCACGCCCTCCTTGCCATCGACGCCATGCACGGCGGCACCGCGCTGCCCGCGCATGAGGGCCTCGTGATCGACGAGGCCCACGAGCTGGTCGCCCGGGTGACCGGCGCAGCCTCCCACGAACTGAGCCCCCAGCAGGTGGAACGAGTGGCGCGCCGCTGCCTGTCCCACCTCGAGGACGACCTCGCCCTCGACTTCCTCGACCAGGCCCAGGCCCTCAAGGCCGCCCTTGACGACACCCCGGCCGAACGCCTGACTGACCCCGACTCAGCGCTCGGAGCCACGCTGCGCACCCTGCGGGACGTGACCAGGCAGGTGGTCGCGGAGCTCGCCCGGAGTGAGGAGCCCGCGGTCCGTCAAGCGGCGGCCGCAGCCAAGGAGATCTTCGACGTCGCCGAGCAGATGGCGGCGCTCAAGGACCACGACGTCGTGTGGGTGAGCGAGCGCGAGCGGTTCGGACGCTGGCTGGTCGCCGCCCCGCTCGACGTCTCCGCGCTGATGAGGGACCGGCTTTTCGCGCTCACCCCCACCGTGCTGACCTCGGCGACGCTCAAGCTGGGCGGCGAGTTCGAGGCGGTCGCCCGCTCGGTGGGCCTGCGCGCCGAGGACCGCATCGCCGACGCCGCGCCGGGCGGGTCCCAGGCGGCTGCTGGAGGGCCGGACGATGGCACACCGGAGGATGGCACGCCGGCCGATGACACGCCGGCCGATGACACGCCGGGACAGGAGGCGCGTCACCCGCTGCGGTGGCGCGCCCTCGACGTGGGGTCTCCGTTCGACTACGCGTCCCAGGGCATGCTCTACCTCGCGGCGGACCTACCGAACCCGCGGCGTGACGGCATCACCAGCGAGGCCCTCGCCGAGGTCGCAGAACTCCTGTGGGCGGCGGACGGCCGTACGCTCGGCCTGTTCGCGTCCCAGCGCAACGCCGAGGCCGCCGCCCGCCACTGCCGGGCCGAACTGCCGGACAAGACCATCCTGTGCCAGGGCGAAGCCCAGCTCAGCGAGCTGACCCGCCGGTTCGTGGCGGAGCCCGGCACGAGCCTGTTCGGCACGCTGTCGCTGTGGCAGGGCGTCGACGTGCCGGGGGAAACCTGCCTGCTCGTCATCATCGACAAGATCCCCTTCCCCCGCCCGGACGATCCGCTCCTGATGGCACGCCAGAAGGCGGTCGCGGACGCCGGCGGCAACGGCTTCATGCAGGTCGCGGCGGCTCACGCTGCCCTGCTCCTGGCGCAGGGCAGCGGACGCCTCATCCGCCGCACCACCGACCGGGGTGTCGTGGCCATCCTCGACCCGCGCCTGCGGACCGCCCGGTACGGCTCCTACCTCCGGGCGACCATGCCCGGCTTCTGGACCACCACCGACCGGGAGGTCGCCGTCGGGGCGCTGCGGCGGCTGGCTGGGGCAGCCGGGCAAGCCGAACAGGCCGAACAGGCCGGCGACTAGACCCGGCGCAGGACCGCGGTCACCTTGCCGAGGATCGTCGCGTTGTTGCCGTCGATGGGCTCGTAGGCGGGGTTGTGGGGGAGTAGCCAGACCTGCCCGGGCGTCCGCTTGAACGTCTTCACCGTCGCTTCGTCCTCGATGAGGGCGGCCACGATGTCGCCGTTGACGGCGTCGGGTTGCTGGCGCACGACGACGTAGTCGCCGTCGCAGATCGCGGCGTCCACCATCGAGTCGCCACGGACGTGGAGCAGGAACAGCGTCCCCTCACCCACGAGTTCGCGCGGCAGCGGGAAGACGTCCTCGACGACCTGCTCGGCCAGGATCGGGCCGCCGGCGGCGATCCGGCCGATCAGCGGCACGTTGACCGCGGCGGACACCGACTCGTACTCGCCCGTCTCCGGGACCACCGGTTCCGCCGGGGCGACCTCGCGGGCGCCAGCGCCCGGCAGCCGGACGACGAGCGCTCGCGGCCGCTTGGGGTCGCGGGTCAGGAACCCCTTGGCCTCGAGCACTTTGAGCTGGTGGGCGACGCTTGAGGGGGAGGCCAGGCCCACGGCGTCCGCCATCTCGCGAATCGTGGGCGGATAGCCGCGCGCCTGCGTGGTCTCCGCGATCGTCTGGAGGATGAGGCGCTGGCGCACGGTGAGCCCGTGTCCGTCCTCGGGGCCGTCCGGAAGGGGTCGGATCTTGCCGATCTGCTCGATCTCGGAGTCGGTGGGACGGCCACGGTGGGTCTGCCTGGGGATGGCGCGCTTTGAGCCGCCAGTCTGCTTGCTTGCCATGCCCCCACGTTAGGGAATTCGAACGCGCGATTCAAACACATGTTCGAGCGTGTCGTCTGCGCGTCGTGCCGAACCGACCGGTCAGTCGCGCGCGGGCGTCCGAATGATGGCGACGGGGCAGCGCGAAGCCTGCATCAGGCTCCGGCTCGTCGAGCCCAGCAGGAGGCCGGCGAACCCCCCGCGCCCGCGGCTGCCGACCACGACGAGCGACGCGACGTCCGAGAGGGACGCCAGCGTCGCAACCGCCGGGGCGCTGAGCGAGCGGTGGTCGAGCCGCACGGTGGGGTGTCGTTCGGCGAGGGCCTCGAGCGTCTCCCGGTTCACGGTGTCGATCATCGCCTGGGCGGTGAGGCCGCTGGAGTCACCGTCGAGGAGGGCCGGGGCCAGGAGGCGAGGCGTCTCCCAGGCGTGCACGGCGACGAGCGGGACGCCCCAGCGGTCGGCCTGCTCGAACGCGAACTCCGCCGCGGCCAGGGACTCCGGCGAGCCGTCGAGGCCCACGGCCACGGGTCCGCGAGCTCCGGTGTCGGTGGTGCGGGCCGGTACGACGATGACAGGGGAGTGCGCGTGGGCCGCGATGTCGGCGGCGACGCTGCCCGCGAGCAGGCCCCGCCAGCCTCCGGCGCCACGCGTGCCGACGACCACGGCGACGGCCTCGCGGCTGGCCTCGACGAGGGCCTCCACCGGATGTGCGTCAACCAGCTCGCCGGTGATGCGATGGGCTGGGAGCCCGTCGACGTGGGCGCCGACGACCCGGTCAAGTTCGGCGCGGGCGCGCGCCGGCGTCCGGGTACCGCTCTGGTCGGGGCGGTAGGCCGTGAGCACGCGGACGCCGTGGCCTCGCTCGGCAGCCCAGGCCACCGCCCACGCGAGCGTCTGTTCGGCGTGTTGCGACCCGTCGTAGCCAACCACGATCCAGCGGGTCCCGGTGTCCGTCATGGTGCCTCCCTGCGCTCGCGCGACGGCCGGGATCGGGCTGCGCTGCCCCCGGCCGGCGTTGCTCACACCCTAGTGGACGGCGCGGGGGCGGGCGACGCCAGCCGGTCCACGAAAAGTGTCAGAGCGGGATGGTGGGGTGAGGTCAGTCCCGAGAGGGCGAACGCCTGTGCGATTGGGGATGGCGAATCGCAGAGACGTTCGATAAGATGATCGAACAGGTGTTCGACGAACGACCCGGGCGGCTAGCCGGGGGTTCGGCGAGTGACTGTGGAGCACGAAGGAGTCATGATGACCGCACTGCCGCTGGACGTCCAGGCCGCCGCTTCCCTCAGGGGACGCCGCAGCTCTCCCCGGGCGGCCCGTGCCACACGGCGTCGCGCCGTTGTCGCCCGCGGCCTTCACCCGCGCGGCGCCATGTTCGGCTGTTGCCTCCCCTCTTCCACGCCAGCATCACGGCAGCCGGCGGCGGCGTCCGCGGTCGCGATTCCTGCGGCGCCGATGACGGCGGTGTCGGCGGTGGCGACGGTCGGGCGCGCGGCAGCCGTCCCGGAACGCCTGTACTGGACCCGCCGCGGTCTCGCGGTGATCCTCGCGGTCATCGCCCTGGTGGCGGGCTTCCTGATGGTGACGCTCGTGACCGCCTTCCTCGCGGTGAGCAACGAGCCCCTCGTCGACCTCCCCGCGGGGTCGGTGCTGGCATTGTCCCGGTCGGCACCTCCCGGCCCGGCCTGATCGGATCCAGCCTGATCGGATCCAGCGCTGGCCTGTCGCTGGGGTTGCATTGGGCGCCACACACTCCTAACCTCTACATGTAGTAGTTACAGGGGTGTGCTTCATCCACAGATAGTGGTGTTGTGCACAGCCTGATCCACGACTTGTCCACACCGCCGTCCACAGGGCGAGGGGCTGGGCGCCAGAGGAGGTGTGCGGCGATGCATTGTCCGTACTGCCGCTTCACCGACTCCCGCGTCCTGGATTCGCGGGTGGCCGAGGACGGGACCAGCATCCGGCGCCGCCGGGAGTGCCGTTCCTGCGGTCGCCGTTTCACCACCCTGGAACAGATGCAGCTGGTCGTGGTGAAGCGTTCCGGCGTCGTGGAGCCCTTCTCGCGCGAGAAAGTCGTCAACGGCGTCCGGAAGGCCTGCAAAGGCCGCCCGGTCACCGAGGCGCAGCTCGCCCGCCTCGGCCAACTCGTCGAGGAACGGCTCCGGGCCAGCGGGCAGGCCGAGGTGCCGGCCGACGACGTGGGCGTCGCGATCCTCGGACCCCTGAGGGAGCTCGACCCGGTCGCCTACCTCCGGTTTGCGTCGGTCTACCAGCACTTCGAGTCCGTCGACGACTTCGAGGACGAGATCCAGAGGCTCCGCGACTCCCTTGAAGGCGAGGAAGCCACAGAATCCGAGCGCAAGACGCCGGGTCGTCGGGGCAGACGCCGGGACGCCGTCCCGGCTGCGCCCGAGCAGTTGTTCTGAACCACCAGCCGCATCCGAAGGAAGGCACTCCCATGACCGAGACCAAGCAGGCGACCCGCAAGGGCGCCGGTCGACCCAGCGGACTCACGATCGAGCGTGTGTTCACCACCGAGGGCGTGCACCCCTACGACGCGGTGACCTGGGAACTGCGCGACATCGTCCAGACGAACTGGAAGACCGGCGAGAACGTGTTCGAGCAGCGGGGGGTGGAGTTCCCCGACTTCTGGAGCCTGAACGCCTCGACGATCGTCACCACGAAGTACTTCCGGGGGGCGCAGGGGACGCCGAAACGCGAGCGGAGCCTCAAGCAGCTGATCGACCGGGTGGTGCGCACGTACCGCGACGCCGGCGTGGAGTACGGCTACTTCGAGACCACGGCGGACGCGGACGTCTTCGCCGACGAACTCACCTGGATGCTTCTGCACCAGTACTTCAGTTTCAACTCCCCGGTGTGGTTCAACGTGGGCACGGCCAGCTCCCAGCAGGTGAGCGCCTGCTTCATCCTCAGCGTGGACGACTCCATGGACTCGATCCTCAACTGGTACAAGGAGGAGGGTTTCATCTTCAAGGGCGGCTCCGGCGCCGGCGTGAACCTCTCCCGGATCCGCTCCTCGAAGGAGTTGCTGAGCTCGGGCGGGACGGCGTCCGGCCCCGTGTCGTTCATGCGTGGGGCGGACGCCTCCGCGGGCACCATCAAGTCGGGCGGGGCGACGCGGCGGGCCGCGAAGATGGTCGTCCTCGACGTCGACCACCCCGACATCGAGGAGTTCGTGGAGACCAAGGCGCGCGAGGAGGAGAAGATCCGCGCCCTGCGCGACGCCGGCTTCGATATGGACCTGGGTGGCAAGGACATCGTCAGCGTCCAGTACCAGAACGCCAACAACTCGGTGCGGGTCTCCGACGAGTTCATGCGCGCGGTTGAGGACGGCGCCCCGTTCGGTCTGCGCGGCCGGATGACGGGCGAGGTCATCGAGACCGTCGACGCACGGAAGCTCTTCCGGAAGATCTCGACGGCAGCGTGGGCCTGTGCGGACCCGGGCCTTCAGTACGACGACACGATCAACGCCTGGCACACCAACCCCGAGAGCGGCCGCATCAACGCGTCCAACCCCTGCTCGGAGTACATGAGCCTCGACAACAGCTCGTGCAACCTGG
>CAZZGU010000132.1:0-7091 GCA_964653755.1 uncultured Nigerium sp.
GGCTGGCCACCTGGCACCTGTCCGACATCAAGGACACCCTCGACCGGGACGGCCGCCTCCTCGTGGAGTACGAACTGGACGATGCCATGGCCGCCGATCCGGAGAGCTTCCCCTACGACTACACGGCCTATCTCCGCGCCAAGTTCACCCCGGAGTATCTCGGGATCACGCTGCAGATGACCAACAACGGCGACGAGCCCTTCACCTTCGAGAACGCGCTCCACACCTACCTGACCGTCGGAGATGTCCGCGAGGTCTCCGTGACCGGGCTCGAGGGCGCGACCTATCTCGACAAGGTCGCCGGGCAGTCCGGTCTCGTGCAGGAAGGCCCCATCACGATCACCGGCGAGACCGACCGCGTGTACGAGAGCCGCGGCGAGGTCGTCCTCCACGACCCGGTCCTCGGCCGGAAGTTGGTCATCAGCAAGTCCGGTTCCGACAGCACGGTGGTCTGGAACCCGTGGATCGCCAAGGCCGCCGCGATGGCCGACTTCGGCGACGACGAGTGGACCGGGATGATCTGCATCGAGGCCGCCAACGCCCTCGACCACGCGATCACACTCCTGCCCGGGCAGACCCACCAGCTCAAGCAGCGCATCACGCTGGCCTGATCACGCCAGAAGGGGGGCCGGACGCGGTGCGTCCGGCCCCTCACTGTCGGGCTTCGACACTGTCGGGCTTCGACAAGCTCAGCCGGCGCAGGGCTCAGCGCACGGGACCGGGCGGCACCGCCTTGGCGATGACCTTGCCCGTGACCCGTTCCCGGCGGACGTACTGCGCGCACGTGCGCGCGTCCGCCCCCGGGGACCGGCAGGCCGCGACCGAATCCGCCGACCGGGTTCGGTGGTCGCCCAGCACGAGCAGCCTCCCCTCGGGGACCAGGAGGGGCCCGAAGCAGCGCCCCGAGCGCATGTCCGAGGTGCAGTCGAGCGAGCCGGGCTCGAACGCGAAGTCCTCGAAGACGTAGGGCTCGTCGAGGGACTCACCGTTCACCGTCACCCGGCCCTGGTCGTCACAGCAGGCGACCGTGTCACCGGGCGTGCCGAGCACGCGCTTGACCGTGTAGATGGTGTTCGAGACCCCGATCCCCGTCAGGTCGCCGAACGTCCGGAGCGCCGCCAGCGCAGGGTTGGACGCCGGCGTCCGGCGATCGGTCTCCCAGGTGTCACCGTGACCGAAGATGATGATGTCGCCCACCTGCGGCTCGGACGCGAGGTAGGGCAGGGTCGACGACAGGACGCGGTCGTGCACCGACAGCGTCTGGAGCATCGAGCCCGACGAAACGCTGTGCACCCGCACCAGGAACGCCTGCACCAGGGCCACGATGACGAGGGCGACCAGCACGTTGACCAGCACCGAGAGCCAGGCGGACGTCGGCCTCGACACCCGATGCCGTGCTGCGGAGCCTTCTTCATCCCCGTGCCCGGTCCTGCCCATGCCGCCCCTTCGTCACCCTTCAGCATAGGCCTGGCTAGCCGGGACGGTGGCTCCGCGGACGCCGGCGCCCGGGAGGCGGACGGTCCCCGGGTCGGGGGGAGACGTGGAACACGGCCAGCGGCTACCCTACGGATAACCATCATCATTCAGGGAGGAAGTTGATGTCGCGCATCCGTAGCGAGAAGTACCGCAGCAAGGTGATGTCGGCCGAGGAAGCGACCCAGTTCATCAAGAACGGCGACAACGTCGGCTTCAGTGGCTTCACCGGGTCCGGGTACCCCAAGGTGGTTCCGGTGGCGCTGGCCGCCCAGATCAGGGCCGCCCAGGCGCGCGGCGACGAGTTCCGGGTGGGAGTTTTCACCGGCGCTTCGACCGCCCCCGAACTGGACGGCGCCCTGGCCGAGACCGGCGGCGTCCGCATGCGTATGCCGTACCAGTCCGACCCGCACATGCGGAACGCCATCAACGCTGGTATCTCCGAGTACTACGACGTGCACCTGTCGCACTCCGGCCCGCAGGTCCGCCACGGGTTCTGGGGACCGCTCGACGTGGCCGTCGTCGAGGTCACCTCGATCAAGGCGGACGGCACGATCGTCCCGTCCTCGTCCGTCGGCAACAACAACGTGTACCTGGAGATGGCCGAGCGGATCATCCTCGAGGTGAACTCCTGGCAATCCGAAGACCTGGAGGGCATGCACGACATCTATTCGATGCACAAGCCGCCGCACAACAACCCGATCCCCCTGCTCGACGCGGGCAGCCGTATCGGTGAGACGTTCTACAAGATCGACTTCGACAAGGTCGTCGCCGTCGTGGAGACCGACCAACCGGACCGTAACAGCCCCTTCAAGCCGCTCGACGACGACTCCAAGGCCATCGCGGGCAACCTCCTGGACTTCTTCGCCCTCGAGGTCAAGGCGGGACGCCTGCCGAAGCACCTGCTCCCCCTTCAGTCCGGCGTCGGCAACATCGCCAACGCGGTGCTGGCAGGCCTCAACGAGGGCCCCTTCGAGCAGCTGACCTCCTACACCGAGGTCATCCAGGATGGCATGGTCGACATGATCGACTCCGGGAAGCTGCTCGTCGCGTCCGCCACCGCCTTCTCGCTGTCGCCCGAGGCGGCCGAGAGGATGAACGACAAGGCGTCCTTCTACCGCGAGAAGATCGTGCTCCGCCCGCAGGAGATCTCGAACAACCCCGAGGTCATCCGGCGCATCGGCGTCGTGTCCTGCAACGGTCTGATCGAGGCCGACCTGTACGGCAACGTGAACTCGACCCACATCATGGGCACCAAGATGCAGAACGGCATCGGCGGCTCGGGCGACTTCACGCGCAACGCGTACATCTCGTCCTTCGTGACCCCGTCGACGGCCAAGGGTGGGGACATCTCCTGCATCGTGCCGATGGTCTCCCACGTGGACCACACCGAGCACGACGTCATGGTCGTCATCACCGAGCAGGGTCTCGCCGACCTGCGCGGGCTGTCGCCGAAGCAGCGGGCGCAGAAGGTCATCGACAACTGCGCGCACCCGGACTTCCGGCCCATGTTGCAGGACTACTACGACCGGGCGCTGGCGTCCGCCAAGGGCGTCCACACCCCGCACGTGATGAAGGAAGCCCTCAGCTGGCACATCCGCATGCTCGAGACGGGCACGATGAAGGCCTGATCACCCTGTCAACCCTGATCCACCGAATCGGACGTGGCGGCCTAGAATGGTCGCCACGTTCGACGTTGGGAGGCTGATGACCACCGGAGAGCCCGGCGGGGAGGACATCGCGACGATCCGTGGTCTCGACGAACTGGACCAGCGTGGTCTCGACGAACTCGACCAGCGGGGGCTCGATCAGCTGGGGCTCGACCGGCGGGGGCTCGACCCGCGCACCGGCGAGCCCCGGCGTCCGGGCGTCATCTGGGCCGCCACCGCCCTGTTCTACGCCGGGATCGGCGCCGTCACCGCCGGACTGCTCCTGGCCTTCTGGCAGAGCATCGACACCTTCGAGACGGCCGCCTGGCTCAACGGCGTGTGGCCGACAGAACCCGGGAGCGGCTGGCGGGTGCCGATCGTCACCGCGTTGTTTCTGGTCACCGTGCTCATCGGGTACGCGTCGATCGTCGCGGGTTACTACGCCTGGCTGGGCTACGCGTGGACGCGGTGGGCCGGCCTCGTCGCCGTGGCCGTGTCGCTGCTCGCGCTCCTGATGAACCCGCTGGCCATCGCTGGAATCCCGCTCGTGGCGGCCGGCGCGGCGCTGCTGTGGACGCCGGCGTCCCGCCGCTTCTTCGGGCAGTGGACGGCGCTGCGGCATCCCGAGCCGACGTACCCCACCGTCGTCGACGAGGTCTACTACGGCCCCCTGCCGAGGTACCGCTGATGCGCCTTCCCACTGGTCTTCCCGCGGCACTCGGCCGCATCGTCCGCGACACCCTCGGCGCCGCCCTGCGGGAGCCGAACAACGGGACCCGGCGGCTCCTCCCCCAGCGCGGCCCCTCGCAGACCGCCAGCGGGCCGACACCGGACGCCTCCCGCGGACCCGGAACCGGCGTTGCGCCCGGGTATCCCGGCGACTACCCCGTCCTGCCCAGGATCAGCTACGCACCGCATCCCGGTCCCCTCGCGGACCCCGGCGAGATCGTCTGGACCTGGGTGCCCTACGAAGAGGACCACACCCGCGGCAAGGACCGCCCCGTCCTCATCGTCGGACGCGATGGCGACTGGCTCCTCGCACTCCAGCTCACCAGCCAGGACCACGACCTCGACGCCCGCCAGGAGGCGTCCGAGGGGCGCTACTGGGTCGACATCGGAACCGGCGCCTGGGATGCCCAGGGGCGGCCCAGCGAGGTCAGGGTGAACCGGGTCATCCGCGTGGACCCGGACGCCGTCCGCCGCGTCGCCACGCACCTTCCGAAGGACCGGTTCGTCGAGGTGGCCGCGGGCATGCGGCGCCACCTCCCGGCGACCCCTCGTGCACATCCGCGCCGGGGGCCGCTCCCCAAACGCGCCGGGTAGGGGCACGTGCCACTCCCAGCCGCCGGAACCGTTCTTGACCGGCTCGGCCTCCGGCCGTTGGCTCACCCGAGACTCACCTCGTCCGGCCAGACGTCGCCCTGACACCGCGACCACATCGTGTCGATGGAGCTCAGCGAGAACAGCGCCTGCAGCTTGTGCCCCCAGGTGGCGCCGCGCTCGGTGACGCGCCAGCCGTCCGCGTCGGGGTGAACCCAGCCCAGGGCGCGGGCCACCCTCAGCCCCGCGGCGAAGTCATGGTCGACGGCTCCGCCGAACAGGACGCGGTAGGGCTCCGCCCCGATGTGCAGCTGGTAGTACTGCCAGTAGACCCAGTGGAGCCGCTGCATCCGCGGGGTGGCTTGCATGACCAGCGCGGGGCGAGAGGGCTCGGTGCGGGTGTACTCCGGCACGGAGAACGTGTTGAACCAGAACAACCCGCGCACCTTGGAGCCGGCGCCGGCGCCGAAGCCGATGTAGTCCTCATGGGTGACCGTCGAGTAGGGGGCGACTCCGGGCCGGGTGAAGCTCCACACCGAGGTGCGCTCCAGGCCGCCCGCCCGGCAGGCCCGGGCCAGTTCGCGGGCCGCGGTCGCGCGGCCCCGTTCACCGTAGGTCGGACGCCCGGCGCCCTGCCCCAGCGGGGTGTGAGCGAATCCGAACAGCGGGTAGGCGGACACCTGGTCGACGCCGGCGTCCAGGCAGCGGCGGGCGTCGCGGGCGGCGTCCGGCACCTCCTGGCCAGGGATCGCGTAGATGAGGTTGGCATCGACGCACTCGAAGCCCGCTGCACGCGCGGCGGCCAGGGCCGCCGCCGCGGCGTCCGTCGTGTAGCCGCGCTCCAGGAGGCGAAGAAGGCGATCGTCGAACGACTCCACCCCCACACTGACGCGCGTGACGCCCAACTCGCGCAGGTGCGCGAGCCGGTCTCCCCTGGCGTCGCGCGGGTGCACCTCGACCCCGACCTCGGCGTCCGGACGCAGGTGGGGACGCACCAGGCCGAGGACGTCACCGATGAGCGCCGGGGTCAGAGACGGCGTCCCACCCCCGAAGTAGAGCGAGCGCACGGGCGGGATGTCGTCGCGCGCCAGGTAGGCGGACAGTTCGCGGACCAGGGCCACCCCGTAGGAGCGCGCCGCGTCGCCTGAGTAGCGGACCTTGTTGTACGGGCAGTGCGGGCACAAGGTGGCGCAGAACGGCAGGTGCACGTACAGGTGCTCGCTGCTGCCCGCCGGGAGGGGCTCGTCCGGGGCGGGAGCGCGGAACACGACCGGCCAACTGCCCGGCCCCATCAGCCAGGTGGCCAGGACCCGACGCACCGCACCGGCGCCCGCCGTGTGACGCAGGTGCTGCAGGTCGAGGCGGACGTCCGGGACCCTCACAGGTACCTCAGGTAGGTGCGCAGCAGGTCGACGACCACACGGGGACGGCCCTCGAACAGCAGCGACAGTTCGGCCGAGAAGAAGAACCCGCACTCCTCGCACAGCCCCGGGACGTCGACGCAGCGGCCGCACGGCCACCAACGGCCGTCCTCGACGACCACGCACTGGTGGCAGGGGGTCGGGTAGCTGTTGGCGACGATCGCCGGGAACGCGCTGCGAAGATTGAGGACCGGATACCCCTGGTCGATCATCACGGCGATGCGATCGCAGACCTCCTGGCGCTGGACGCGCGTGAGCGACAGGTCCTCGGTGCCCGGGTAGGGGGTGTGGATGTTGAACGACACCGCCCGCACGTGGTCGAGGTCACGCGCCAGGGCGCAGACGCGCTCGATGTCGCCCAGGTTGATCCGGTTGACTGCCATGTAGAGGCACAGGTTGTCCCCCGGGGCGGCGGCGATGTTCGCCATCACCCGGTCGAACGTGTCTCCGCGGATCTCGTCGTGGCTGGCGCGGTCGCCGTCCACGCTCACCATGATGAGGTCGGCGTCCGGGAGGTCGAGGGCGAAGGTGCCGTTGGTGACCACGTTCACCAGCAGGAAGCCGATCCGTCGGGCCTCGGCGACGAGGTCCCCCAGGCGGAGGTGGCCGTCCCGCCACAGGAACGGCTCGCCGCCGTACAGGAACAGGATCCGGACGCCGGCGTCGTGCAGGGCCGCCATCTCGGCGCTGAGGTGCTCGAAGGGGTACAGGACCCGCGTCCTGTTGCCGACCGCGCAGTGTCGGCACGCGAGATTGCACCGGTCGGTGACGATGAGCGACCCCACCAGGGGGTCTCGCCGCCGAAGCAGGACGGTTCTCGCGCCGCGAGCCGCCAACTCCAGGACCGCCGCAGCCTTCACGGCACGTCCCGGGTGGCGGTGTCGACGCTCCGGTCGAGGACGTGAGGTCGCCGCGGGCGAAACGCTCGCGGAGAAGGGCGAGGGCAGGGTCTGCTGTGGGATGGCCGGGGTGCAGGACGGCGACATAGCGCTCGGCCGTCCGACGCCCGATCACCAGGGCGACCGCCCAGAAGCCCAGGTAGGCCGCCATCGAGACCAGCCCGACCCAGGTGTCCCCGCCGGACGACGCCCCCCCGCCGGACGGCGCCCCCCCGCCGGACGGCGTCCGGTCGCGGAGCGACGGCCCGGACAGGCGTCCACCCCCCAGCAGCCGACCGCTCGGACCGTAGAAGGGATGCACCGGACGCCTCCTCCCGCGACGCAACCAG
>CAZZGU010000133.1:0-7076 GCA_964653755.1 uncultured Nigerium sp.
TTGAAGTCCGTGTCCGGGCCGACCCACCCGGCGGCGGGGGCGTGGCACGTGGCGCTGCGGGGGGAATTCGATTACCAATCTCGGGCGGCTCCGGCGCGCCTCGCACCAAAGTGCTGCCCGGGTGGACCTTCGTCGGTCAGCCGAAGGGTGCCGCCTTGAACAGTGCGGAAGATCGCGCAGGGACTACCCTGCGCGATCTTCCGCACTGTGACCATCAGGGAGGCGGCGTACGCTCTGCGCCATGGAAGCCCCCGACGCACTGTCTCCGGCGCCCCCGGCGCCCCCGGCGCTGGTGGCGGGGGCACGGCCACGCCGCCTGGTCATCGTGGGGGCCGTGGCCGCGGGGACGTCAACCGGCACGCAGGCCCGGCGCAACGACCCGTCGCTCGACATCGTCATCTACGAGCGAGGCCGGGACGCTTCCTTCTCCGCGTGCGGAATCCCGCTCCTGCTCGGCGGGCACGGGCACCACCCCGAGCAGTTGAATCCACGTGACCCGGCGTGGTTCGCCGAACACCACGGCATCGACGTCCGCCCTCGTCGCGAGGTGGTGGCCGTCGATCACGCGACGCGTTCGCTGAACGTCCGCAACCTCCACACCGGCGAGCAGTTCGTCGCCCGTAGTCCCAGCGCAGATGCGATCCCGCGGTCCCAACGGCCTTGAACCCTCGCAGCTCTAGGTATATACCTAACACTGCAAGGGTTCAGCCACGAGGGGAGTCACATGCACATCGGCAAGGACCTGGTCGCCGCCTCCGCAACCCCACTCGTCCTCGGCATCCTCGCCGAGGGGGAGTCCTACGGGTATGCGATCCTCAAACGCGTCCAGGAGGTCTCCCGCGGACGCCTCGAGTGGACCGACGGCATGCTCTACCCGCTCCTGCACCGCCTCGAGCGCCTCGGTCAGGTCGAGGCAGCCTGGTGCCTCTCCCCGGAGGGACGCCGACGCAAGCAGTACCACCTCACCCCGCTGGGCGCCGAAGCACTCGCGGAGCAGCGCCGGCAGTGGGCCGCAGTGACCGACTCGCTTCAGGCGGTGTGGGCCGGGCTGATCACCCCGGCCCGGACGCCCGGCGTCCGGCTCGCCTGGGAAGGATGAGATCGATGACCCCCACGGTGAACCCAGCGCAGACCCCGACCCCCGACCTTGAGGCCCGCATCGACCAGTGGCGTGTCTGGGTCCGGCGCCGCGGTGCGGCGATCGCGCCCGACGTCGACGAGCTCGAGGACCACCTCCGCGCCCAGATCGCCGACCTCACCGCCGCCGGGCTGACCGAGGACGAGGCGCTGCTGATCGCAGTCAGGCGCCTCGGCAGCCTCGATGCGCTCACCCGCGAGTTCGCCCGCGAGCACTCCGACCGGCTGTGGAAGCAGCTGGTTCTGGGCGACGAGGAGCCCGAGCGGCGCTGGCAACCCTGGGCCGTCGGCCTGGCCTTCGCGACCGGCGCCGCGATCGCCGTCAAGGTCCCTTCGCTGTTCGGCGTCAGCGTCGAGACCGACACGTGGTACCTGCGCAACGTCTTCCTGCTCGTGCTGCCCTTCCTGGCGGGCTGGTTCGCCTGGCGCCGGCGTCCGCCGGTCAGGGTGATCGGAGCGGTCACCGCACTCTTCGCCGTGGTTGCGGTCGTGGCCAACCTCTACCCGTTCGGCGAGCTGCCCGACACCGAGTTCCTGCTCGCCCTCCACACCCCGGTGTTGCTGTGGTTCGGGGTGGGGCTCGTCGCCGCAGGGGCGCGCTGGCGCGAGGCGAACGCCCGCATGGACTTCGTTCGCTTCACCGGCGAATGGGTCATCTACTACGCCCTGATCGCGCTGGGGGGCGGGGTGCTGGTGGGCCTGTCGATCGCGGTCTTCTCGGCGATCACGGTCGACGTGGAGACCCCGGTCACCACGTGGGTCCTGCCCATGGGCGCGGCAGGCGCGGTGGTCGTGGCGGCCCTCCTGGTCGACGCCAAGCAGGCCGTCGTCGAGAACATGGCCCCGGTGCTGACGAAGCTGTTCACGCCGCTGTTCACCGTGCTGCTGCTGGTGTTTCTCGGAGTGATGGCATGGACGCGCAACCTCGTCGACGTCGAGCGTGAGGTCCTGATCATCTTCGACCTGCTCCTCGTCGTCGTGCTGGCCCTGGTGCTCTACTCGATGTCGGCGCGCGAGCCCACGGCCCCAGCCGGCCTGTTCGACCGTCTGCAACTGGTGCTCATCGGCAGTGCGCTGGCCGTCGACGTGGTCGGGCTGGCCGCCATGGTGAGCCGGATCGCCCTGTGGGGGCCCAGCCCCAACAAGGTGGCAGCCCTCGGGCTCAACGTCCTCCTGCTCATCAACCTGGCCTGGCTGGGCTGGTTGCTCCTCGGGTTCCTGCGCGGACGGCGTCCGTACGCCTCGCTCGAACGCTGGCAGATGGCGTACCTGCCGGTCTACGCGGCGTGGGCCGCGGTGGTGGTGTTCACGTTCCCCCCGTTGTTCGGGTTCGCATAGCCGGACGCCGAGGGCCCTTGTAGGCTGCGGGGGTTCGAGTGGGAGGTACGCAGATGAGGTTCCTGTTCCTGGGCGCCGGGGCAATCGGCACGTACATCGGCGGCTCCCTGGCCGCAGCGGGTGAGTCGGTGGCGTTCATCGAGCAGCCTGGTCCTGCGCAGGTCATCGCCGAGCGCGGCCTGGTCCTGCAGCTCCGCTCGGGCCGGAAGGTCGTCCGTGAGAGTGAGGTCTACACCTCCGCGTCGGACGCCTTGCGCCGCGGCCCTTATGACGTGGTGGTCTTCGCCTTGAAGTCGTTTGACACGGAGGATGCCCTGACCGGGCTCCTCGACACCGGGCTCGACGTGCCGCCGGTGTTGTCGCTGCAGAACGGGGTCGACAACGAGGCCGCGCTCGCCGGACGCCTCGGCGAGGACCGCGTCATCGCCGGCACCATCACCAGTGCTGTCGGCAAGCCGGGCATCGGAGAGATCGTCGAGGAGAAACACCGCGGCGTCGGGATCGCCCTGGGTCACCCCTTGTCGGAGCGGCTCGTGGGGGCGCTGGACGCCGCGGGCCTCACCGCACGCGGGTTCCCGGCTCCCGGGCCCATGAAGTGGTCCAAGCTGCTGACCAACCTCACCGGCAACGCGACGTCGGCGATCCTGGACATGACGGTGGGGGAGATCTTCGCCGACCGCCGGCTGTACGACGTCGAGGTGGCCGTGCTCCGGGAGTGCCTGGCCGTGATGCGTGCGCTCGGCTATGCGCCCGTCGACCTGCCCGGGACGCCGGTGCGTGCGCTCGCCCTGGCCGCCGAGAAGCTGCCGCGCTTTGTCGCCCAGCCCGCGCTGACCCGCGCGCTGGCGTCCGGGCGGGGGGACAAGATGCCCAGCTTCCACATCGACCTGCACAGCGGACGCGGCAAGAGCGAGGTTGGCTGGCTCAACGGGGCCGTCGTCCGGCACGGGGCCGAGCGCGGGGTGGCCACGCCGGTCAACCGTGTGCTGACCGAGACCCTGCAGGCCCTCACCGAGGGTCGCGAGGATGTGGCCCGCTTCCGCCGCAACCCCGACGCGCTGCTGGATCTTGTCGGCTGACGCCGGACGCCTACGCGTCGGGAGCGCGCGTCACGATGACAGGGCAGTGGGCCTGACGCACCAGCTCCCGGCTCGTCGAGCCGAGCAGGAGTCCGGCGAACCCGCCACGTCCGCGTGAACCCACGACCACGAGCGAGGCCTCCTCGGACGCCTTGACCAGCGCGACCGCGGGGTTGCCCGCCAGGACGCGCTTCTCCACCACGACACCCGGGTCGTCCGCGAGGTGCGGCGCGAGGATCTCGTCGATCATCGTGTCCAGGGCAGACTCCACCGTGCCCACGTCGGGCAGGGTGCCCTTGTAGGGGGGTTCCAGCCAGGGGCCGATGTCCCAGGCGTGGACGGCGACCAGCGGCACCCCCAGCGCCTGCGCCTCACCGATCGCGATCCGGATCGCCTCGAGCGCCTCGGGCGCGTCGTCGACCCCCACGACCACAGGGCCGCGTCGGGCGGTGTCCACGTTCTCGGGGATGATGGCGACCGGGCCGTGCGCGTGGGTCGCCACGGCGTCCGAGGTGCCGCCGAGGACGCGAACCCGGGCGGGGGCGGATTCGCCGCGCGCGCCGATCACGACGAGGCGGGCGTCGCGCGAGGCGCGGGCCAGGGCGAAGGAGGCCTCATCCTCGACGAGGGCGGTTTCGACCGTGAGATTCGGATGCGCGGCCAGCACGCGGTCGCGCTCCAGCCCGAGCTTGTGCTCCCCGCGCCGGTGGAGGTGGGCGTGGTAGTCGCCCGTCGCCATCGCGCTGAACAGGTGGGCTCGCTTGGGGATCGGGAACTGAGGCATCACGGACATGATCAGGAGCGGCGTGCCGTATTGCTCGGCCTTCGTCGCCGCCCAGTCGACGGCGGTCTGGGCGGGCAGGGATCCGTCGGTTCCGACGACGACCCGGCCCCTGGTTTGGGTGCTGCTCGGCATGGCGACACCCTATCCCGCCTGATCGCCGCGAGGGCGGGGCATCATGGAGCCATGAGCGAGGACCCCCGCTGGCTGTATCGCCAGATGATCGACGCCATGGTCGTCTCCTGCCTGGAGGCCCAGGGACAGGTGAGCGCCCAACGCATCAGGTCGGGGGTGTGGAACGCCAACGCCGAGGAGGTCCCGGAGACTGCCTCCCCGGAGCAGCACCTCATGAATGCCCTGCTCGCGTCCCTGAGCCCCGCGCAGCGGGAGGCCCTGGCGGTGCTGTTCGCCGAGGAGTTCTCCTCAGGCATGTTCAACGCCCTCGAGGTGCTGTACGCGGCGCGTCTGGCCCCGTTCACCGAGGGGTACGAGGGCAACCCGTCCGACGACTTCCTGGGGCGGATGGACGGCTGGGCCTGGCCGAGATGACCGTCGCGGACGTCGGTCAGTCCCGATGCCGGCGCCGCAGGGCCTCGATGTCGAGCCGGTCGGGCAGCACCTCGAACGCCGGATCGTGCGCTTCGGTCTCCCAGGGGTCGACGGGGAGGTCCGCTCCGTCGGCGAACCCATCCGAGGGGTCGTAGGGGTTCTCGTCGCGGCGGCCGTCCTCGACGGGCGCGAGCGCCGCCACGCTCATCACCTCGTCGGGCAGCGCGGTCAGGACGTCGTGGATGTAGCCCTCGACGGCCCGCTCCAGCGGTACCTCGCGCCACTCCCGCTGGGAGGCGTACCACCGATAGTCGAGCACCTCGTGGAAGATCTGTGCCGGGTCGCGCTTTCCGGCCAGGTGTGACGGGATGGCCGTGATCACCTTCTCGAACACATGCGTGAGCCACTGGTGCGCGACCACGGCTTCGTCGACGTGGCCCTGATTGGTGCGAGCGCGGTAGGTGTCGAGGTCGTTGAGGAGACGCCGCGCCTGGTTCTCCTCGGTGTCCAGCCCGGTCAGCCGCATGAGGCGTCGGGAATGATGGCCGGCGTCCACGACCATGGGCTGCATCGAGACGCGCGACCCGTCCGGCGAGGTGGCGATGTCGATCTCGGCGACGTCGAAGCCGAGAGAGTTGAGTCGGCGGACCCGGTCCTCGATGCGGTAGAGGTCCGTGCTGTTGAACTCCTCCGACCCCGTCAGTTCGTCCCACAGAGCCAGGTAGCGGGATTCGATCTGCGTGACAAGCCGGAGTGGATCGAGCGACTCGTCCAGCAGTCGCCCCGCCTCGAGGTCGGAGAACTCCCCGAAGAGGTTCGTGGTGGCGATGTCGAGGTCGTGGGCGCGCTGGCCGTCCGAGAGGCGCTCGTGCACCTCGGCGGTCTCGGCGTCGACCAGGTAGGCCGCGTACTCGCCCGCGTCCCGACGGAAGAGGATGTTCGACAGCGACACGTCGCGCCACAGGAACCCCACCAGGTGGAGTCGGGCCAGGAGGACGACCATGGCGTCCAGCAGACGCGACACGGTGTCGGGGCGGATTCCGTACGAGAACAGCGACCGGTACGGCAGCGAGAACTGAAGGTGGCGCGTCAGGAGCACGGGCTCCAGCGGACGGCCGTCCGCCCCGACGCGTCCGGTGACCACGCCGAGCGGCTCGACGGCCGGCGTGTGGAGGCGGTGCAGGTCCTGCAGCATGCGGTACTCGTGGAAGGCGACCTCCTCGACGACCTCCTTGGCCGCATACACCTCGTTGCCCACCTTGATGAAGCGCACCACGTGGCGCGAGATGCCGCGCGGGAGCGCCACGAGTCGACTGCTCGGCCACTGCGCCAGCGGGACGTCCCACGGCAGCGGGATCAGGCGGGAGTCAGGGCGGGCCGACAGGAAGCGGGGCACCGGACCAGTCTCCCACGGACGCCGACGGCGCCGGGAACATGTCCCGGCGCCGTCGGCGCAGTGTGTTTCAGGAGATGCGGTGTTTCAGGAGATGCGGTGTTTCAGGAGATGCGGTGTTTCAGGAGATGCGCAGTTGCGTCTTGTTCGAGAACACGTGCATCCGCTTCTCGTCGGGGAGCATCCGGATGACGTCGCCCTTGCGGATCGGCTCGCCGGCCGACAGGCGCGCCACCAGTTGCGGGGCGATCAGCTTCTCGTCCTCGGAGAGCCCGGCCGCGGTGCCGTAGAGGTAGGAGTCCGCGCCGAGTTCCTCGACCACCGCGACGTCGACGCCGAGGCCGTGGTCCGAGCGCCGGAAGTGCTCCGGGCGGATGCCGAGGGTGAGCGTCTGCTCGCCGCCCGCCTTCGCCAGGACCTCACGGCTCACAGGAACGACGTAGTCGCCGACCTGGACGCCGCCGTCCTTGACCCGGCCCTCGATCAGGTTCATGGCGGGGGAGCCCATGAAGCCGGCGACGAAGAGGTTCTTCGGCTGGTCGTACAGGGCGAGCGGCGTGTCGACCTGCTGGAGGAGTCCGTCCTTCATGACTGCGACGCGATCCCCCATCGTCATGGCCTCGACCTGGTCGTGGGTGACGTAGACGGTGGTGACGCCGAGCCGGGTCTGCAGCGCGGCGATCTGGGTGCGGGTGGAGACGCGGAGCTTGGCGTCGAGGTTCGACAGCGGCTCGTCCATGAGGAACACCTGCGGTGAGCGGACGATCGCACGGCCCATGGCGACGCGCTGACGCTGGCC
>CAZZGU010000134.1:0-1712 GCA_964653755.1 uncultured Nigerium sp.
GGCCGAGGTCGCGACCCCCGCAGCATGCATCCCGTCGATGAACGCGGCCACCTTCGTCGCCACCTCGTCGGGGGTGGCACCGTACCCGCGGCCCAGCCTGCCGACGGGCTCGTTGGTGGACGCCTTGCCGGCCGGGACCACGTCAGCGACCGGCGCCAGATCGAGATGGACGCCAGCGCGCACCAACTGCTCGCCCCAGGCGGTCGCGCGCGCGGCGAGTTCGGCGTCGGTGAGGCGGGCCTGTTCGGCAGCCGGCGGGATCGTGTCGAACCCCGGCCCCTGCAGGCGCTGGACCACGCCCCCCTCCTGGTCGACCGCCACGAGGATCCTCGTCGCGCCGCCGAGCGCCGCGATCTCGTCGGTGAGCGCGCGGACGGCGTCCACCCCCGCGGTGGAGTTGCCCATGAGCAAGACCGACCCCACATGGTGGGCAGCGATCGCGTCGCGCTCCCCGGCGTCGAGGCTGCCGGCCACGCCGGCCATCAGGAGTTCACCGACCTGCTCAGCCAGCGGGAGTCCCGCCGCGAGGTCTGCGCACGCCGTGCCGGACGCTGTCGCGGGGCCGGACGCTGTCGCGGGGCCGGACGCCGCGGGCGCCACTGACGTCGGGGGGACGACCGAGGACGGGGCGGCCGATGAAGGAGTAGCCGGAGTGGCAGTGCACCCGGCGACGGCGAGACCCAGGGCGAGCAGGGCCGGGAGCAAGGCCCCGACGCGGGCGCTCACGGGCGGATCCCGAAGTCGAGTTCGAGCAGGGCGTTCTCCACCACCTCGCTGAGAGCCGGGTGGATCCAGTACTGCCCGCGGGCCGCAGACACGGCGTCCAGCCCGAAGGACATGGCCTGGACGAGCGGCTGCAGCAGGTTGGGCGCGTCGGGCCCGATGATGTGGGCTCCGAGCAACTGGCGGCTCCCGCGGTCGGCGACGAGTCTGACGCAGTGGTCCTCGTCCTCGAGCGCCCACCCGTAGGCCACCGAGGAGAACTCGCGCACCGCGGTGACGACGTCGTGGCCGGCGTCCCGGGCCTGCTCCTCGGTGAGCCCGACCGCAGCGATCGGCGGATCGCTGAAGACGGCGTGCGGCACGAACCGGTGGTCGCTGGCGTGCAGGTCGTCGGGGTGCAGCAGGTTGTGGCGGACGATCCGCGCCTCATGGTTGGCCACGTGCTTGAGCATCCAGGGCGAGGCGACGTCGCCGAGGGCCCACACTCCGTCGGCGGTCGTCCGCTGGTGCTCGTCGACGACCACGAAGCCGTGCTCGTCGACGGCCACGCCCGCGGCGTCCAGGCCGAGGCGGTCGGAGTTGGGGACGCGGCCGATCGCGAGGAGCACCTGGTCGCCCTGGAACGAGTACACGACGCCGTTGACGTCGCGGGTGACCACGGCGACACGGCCGCGGTCGCCCTCCTCGAATCGCACCAGGGTCTGGTTGAGCCGAAGGTTGACGTGCCGTGTCAGGAGCCGGGCGGCGCGCAGCCGGATCTCGGAGTCCTCACGGCGCAGGACGCCGTCGGAGCGGTTGACCAGCGTCACCTCGACGCCGAACGCGGAGAAGATGTGGGCGAACTCGAGGGCCACGAACCCGCCACCCACGATGACCAGCGACTGCGGCAGCCTCTCCAGGCGCATGATCGTGTCGGAGGTGTGGAGCCGGTCTGCCAGGGCCGGGTCGTCCATGCCCCAGAGCACCAGCGTGGGCACGTCCACCGTCAA
>CAZZGU010000134.1:1722-5278 GCA_964653755.1 uncultured Nigerium sp.
CGCGGCAGCCGGGGCCGCGATCCCGCCGCCAGCACGAACTGCTCGGCCGTGATCGTCTCCGAGCCCACGAGCAGCATGCGCGGCGCCACGAAGCGGCCGGTCTCCCGGAACAGGGTCACGTTCTGGGAGCGTTCGCGCCAGGCCTCCCCCGACTCCGCGATGGGGTCGAGCCGCCCGAAGATGCGCGCGGTCAGGGCGGTCCAGTCCACCTTGGCCGGGCCGAGGTGGACGTTGAGTCGGGCGGCCTGTTCCGGGACGCGCGCGAGGTCCGCCGGCACCACGAACATCTTGGTGGGGATGCAACCGTGGTTGAGGCACGTGCCGCCGAAGCGCTCGGCGTCGTCCACCAGCGCTACCCGGTGGTCGGCGAATTTCCTGGTGACGAGCGCGTTCCCGGTCCCCGAACCGATGACGCAGAGATCGAAGTGGGCCATGGGCCCAGTCTCTCATCCCAAGCGTCAGATGCCTGCGTACGAGTGCAGGCCGGTGGTCAGCAGGTTGACCCCGACGAAGTTGAACCAGAACGTGACGACGCCGACCACCGCAAGCCAGGCGGCACGCCGACCCTTCCAGCCGGCCGTCGCCCGCGCGTGCAGGTACGCCGCGTACACGACCCACGTGACGAGCGACCAGGTCTCCTTGGGATCCCACCCCCAGTAGCGTCCCCACGCGTACTCGGCCCACACCGCCCCCGCCGCGACCGTGAACGTCCACAACGGAAACGCGAACGCATGGACGCGGTAGGCGAGCCTGTCCAGCACCTTGGGTTCGGGCAGCCGGGCCAGGTAGCCGGTGGCCCGGCCGCGGGCGTCCGCGCGCACCCTCAGGAGGAACAGCACGGACGCGATGGCCCCCACGTTGAACGCCGCGCCGGAGACCGCCGCCGTCACGATGTGGATGACGAACCACACCGAGTGCAGCGCCGGCACGAGCGGGGCCACGTCGACGTAGAAGACCGTCACGGCCAGACCCTGTCCCAGCGCCAGCAGCAAGGTCGTGGGCAGACCGAGCCAGCGCATCCGGAACGCGATCGCGAGCACCAGGTACGCCACGGCCACGAACGCCAGCGACGAGGTCACGAACTCGTACATGTTGCCCCACGGGGGCCGCTCGGCGGCCACTCCCCGGAGCACGACTCCGCCCAGGTGGCAGGCCGCCGCGATCACGGTCAGCGTCACGCCCGCCCGACCGAACTGCTCAACGCGCAGTGCGCCACGCTCGGACGGCTGGTCGGCGTCCGTCTGGCGGGCGGCCGCCCACTCGGCGGCGTGGGCGAGCATCGCCACGAGGTAGAGCACCGCGGAGGTGACCATCGCCACACTCGAGAAGTAGGCCATCAGTTCGTCCCGTCCTCGTCGCCGGCTTCGTCCCCGGCGTCCGTTTCGTGGTGGGGGTGGGGGTCTGCGACGCCGCACGCGGCCGCCAACTCCGCGACATCCTCGGCGAGCCCGCTGGCCGAGTCTGCGCGGTCGAGCCCGCCGGCCTCGACGCGCGTGCCGCCGTCCGCGCTCGCCACGCGCACCCAGAGCCGACGCGGGCGGACGAAGAGGCTGAGGCTCATGCCTGCCACGGCCAGGGCGATGGCCAGCCCCGAGAGCCACAGGCCGGGGGTGCGCGACACCTGCAGCTTCGTCCAGCGCCGCCAGTCGTCGAAGGTGAGCGTCGATCCGTCCGGCAGGTCCACGCCCTGCCCGGGCTCGAGGCGGAACGTGACGGGGGCGTCCGAGACGGTCATCTGCTCCAGCCACTCCCGGTCGAGGGAGTAGACGCTCTGGGGGATGCCGGTCTCCTCCCGGGGCTCGCCGGACCAGGCCGTCAGGAACAGGGCCGGCGCGAGGGCGTCCGGGAACACCGAGTGTGGCCCTCGCTCGTCGACCGCTGCAGTGGGCAGGAAGTACCCCTCGAACGCCAGGCTGCGGGGGCGGGCGTCCGGCGCCTTGATGACCCCCATCGACAGGAAGTTGCCGTCCTGGGGCAGGAACACGACCGGCCCCGAGAAGGCGACGTCGCCGCTCGGGTCGGTCACCGTCACCACGGGCGCGTAGCCGTGCCCGACCAGGTGCACCGAACTTCCCTCCACGCGGACCGGGTGGTTGACCTCGAGGACGCCCGCGACCTCCTCGCCGCCGCGGACGCTCGTCCGGACGTGCGCCGTGAACTGGCGGGCGGCACCCCGCTGCACGGGCCCGGTCTCGAACTTCGCCTCGAACTCGTCCACGTGGATCGTGAACGGCACGAGCGCGGACGGCCGGAAGCCGGCGCCGGCGGTGAAGTCGTCGAACTGGGTCAGGTTGTTGCTGAACGCCTGCCCCTCCACGACGATGACCTCGCCCCGGTACCCGCCCAGGGAGCTCCACGCGACCCCTCCCAGCAGGAGCAGGAAGCTGAGGTGGAAGACCAGGTTCCCGAACTCGCGCAGGTAGCCGCGCTCGGCCCCCACGGAGTCCTCGTCGCGCCGGACCCGGAAGCGCTTCGCCCGCAGGTGGGCCTCGGCGGCGTCGAGGGCTGCGCCGGACGCCAGCGTGCTCGTCCCCTCGGCGTGCTCGGGAAGGCGGGAGAGATGGCGGGGGGAGCGGGGCGGCGGCGTCCGCAACGCGCGCGCGTACACCCCGAGGCGCGGGACGATGCAGCCGATCAGCGACAGGAACAAGAGCAGGTACACGGCGCCGAACCAGGGTGAGCCGTACACGTCGAAGAGGCCCAGCCGGTCGTACCAGACTCCCAAGGTCGGGTTCTCCGCGATGAAGTCGGCAACCCGCAACGGGTTGACCGGACGCTGCGGAACCATCGCCCCCGGGATCGCCGCCAGGGCCAGCGCGAACAGCAGCACCAGCGCGGTGCGCATCGAGGTCAGCTGCGCCCACAGGAAACGAAGGAACTCCACCGGACGCTGCGGCGTCGCGCCAACCGCGGACGACTCCCCCATCAGACCGCGACCCCGAACGCCGCCGCCCACTGGCGCACGACTCCCGTGAGCGCGTCCCACGCCCCGGTGACGAGCATGAGACCGACCGCCACCATGAGGGCGCCGCCGACGCGCTGCAGCAGAAGGTGGTGCCGCCGGACCCAGTCGAACGTCCCGGCCAGGCGGGTGAACGCGAGGCCGGCCGCGAGGAACGGGATCCCCAGGCCCAGCGCGTAGGCCAGCGCGAGCATCGCGCCGCGCAGCGCGGTCGCCTCGTTGAGGGCCAGCGTCAGGACGACGGAGAGCGTCGGGCCGATGCACGGCGTCCAGCCCAACCCGAAGACGACGCCGAGCAACGGGGCCGCCGCGATCCCCACCCGCGGGACGGCCTGCAGGCGGAAGGTCTGCTGGCCGAGCGGAATGACGCCGGCGAAGACCAGGCCCAGCAGGATCGACAGAGCGCCCACGACCACCGAGATCGTGCGCTGGTGGGACAGCAGCATCCCCCCCAACCCGCCGAAGAGGGCGCCCGAGCTCACGAACACGGCCGCGAACCCCAGGATGAACAGGCTCGTGCCGGCGAGGACGCGGCCGCGCGCGCCGCGTCCCTCCATGATCTCGGCGGCGCCGAGGCCCGTCGCGTACGAGAGG
>CAZZGU010000134.1:5288-7065 GCA_964653755.1 uncultured Nigerium sp.
ACCCGGGCAGCAGGGGCAGCACGCACGGCGAGAAGAAGGAGACCAGCCCGGCCAGGGTCGCCACCGGCACCGCGAGCAGCATCGACCCGCCCACGGCGTCCGCGAACCAGGCGCCCACCTCAAGACCGATCATCAGCGTCCCTCCGCCACGTCCGTGACCAGGCCCACGAGGGTCGACTCGGTCGTCTCCCCCAGGATGCGCCCCGCGATCCTGCCTTGTGCGTCGACGATGAGCGTCGACGGGATGGCCGACGGCGGAAGCTGGCCGGCGAAGTCCAGCAGCAACTCCCCGTCCGGGTCGAACACGTTGACGTACGGCACCTCGAACGCGCGGACGAACGCTTGCGCGGGGGCCGGGTCGAGGTCCCGGGTGTTGATGCCGACGAACACCGCCCGGTCGGCGGTCGCACGCGCAGCCGCCACGAGCGCGGGGGCCTCCGCGCGGCACGGCGCGCACCAGGAGCCCCACACGTTGTAGACGATGACGCGGCCGGCCAGCGCACCGGAGTCGAAGGGCTCCCCTGCCAGGGTCTCGCCGGCGATCCGCGGCGCCGGGACGCGCTCGGCGACCGGGACCTGCGTGATGCTGCCGTCGCCCGACACGAACCCGCCCTCGGCGGCGGGCGCTGAACCGCATCCGGACGCCAGCAGGGCTGTCGCGATCAGCGCGGCGGCCAGGGCGAGGCGGCGCATCCTGTCATGCCCCCGGCCGGAAGCCACGCCGTCGGGGAGGCAGGAGGTCCGCGGCGGGCTCGGCGTACGTGACGCGCGTCACGCGACCGCCCACGACGTGGAAGGACGTGACGCTCGCCAACGTGCACTCCCGGTTCACGGGCAGGGTGGCCAGCCGACGCCCCTCGGCGTCCCGCCGCGCCACCCAGATCGGCAGCTGATGACTCACCAGGAGCGCCTGGCCACCGGAGGGGACGGACGCAGCGGCGTCCGCGATCGCGGCCCGCATCCGGACGGCCAGCGCGACGAACGGCTCGCCCCAACTGGGGCGCAGGGGGTTACGCAGATGCACGAGGTTGGTGGGCAGGAGAAGCCGCTCGTTGAAACGCCCGAAGCTCCGGCCCTCCAGGGCGTTCGCGGCCTCGATCAGCCGGGGATCGACCCCGACTTCGAGGTGAGGGTGCCGGGCGGCCACGGGGGCCATCGTCTGCCGGGCGCGCTCCAGCGGCGACACGAGCAACAGGTTCAGAGGGACGTCAGCGAAGAACTCGGCGAGCCGCTCCGCCATGCGCTCCCCCAGCCCGGACAGGACGAACCCCGGGCTCCGCCCGTAGAGGACGTGCTCGGGGTTGTGCACCTGCCCGTGCCGGGCCACGTGGACGATGGTGGGCTCCATGGGGCTCCTTCACTGGTCGGCCACGGGCTGCCCCAAGGATAGGCGGTCGTGCCGACAGGGCCCAGCGGCGTCCGGTCGGGCACCCTCAGGAGGTCAGCGCCTCAGCCAGCACCGCGGCGTCCACGAACCAGAGGGCATGCTGCAGGCCGTCCACGAAGGTGACCGGGACGTGGTCGGTGTAGCGGGCCCGGAGTTCGGGGTCGGCGTCAACGTTGACGGTCTGCCAGGGAACCTCAAGGTCCTGGCAGACCGACTCGACGATGGCGACGGCTTCCTCGCAGAGGTGGCACCCGTCGCGCACCAGCACGACGACGCGCGCGCTGTCGGGCAGGCCCACCCCGCGGTCCGCCTACTTGCCCGCGCGGCGACGCTGAATGCGCGTCTTCTTGAGCAGCTTGCGGTGCTTCTTCTTCGCCATCCGCTTGCGAC
>CAZZGU010000135.1:0-7056 GCA_964653755.1 uncultured Nigerium sp.
TGCCCCAGGCCTCGATCTCGGCGAGCCCGACGTTCTCGGTGGTTCCGGAGACGCCCGTGATGGTGAGCCGGAGGCTGGTCGTCGTGCGCGGGTTGAAGGAGATGGTCGCGGGGGCGCCTTCATTGTTGAGGGCGCCGAAAGCCTGCGTGGTCCCGTCGGAGAACGTCAGCGTCCCACCGGTGATCTGGTCGGCGGTGTTCGGGCGGTCGTACAGGACGACCTTGGTCAGCGAGACCGGGCTGGCCCAGTTGAGCTGCAGCCAGCTGCCCGCCTTGCCGCCGACCGTCGCCCACTCGCGCGTGTAGTCGGTGGGGTACCCGGTCGCCACCCCGTCGACGGCCTTGATGGCGGTCTGTCCGGAGGTGGTGTCGATCGAGGAGCCCATGATCGTGACGCCGGCCGTCCGCGCAACGTTCGCGACGTTGGGTGTCTCCGAACCCCAGGCCTCGATCTCGGCGAGCCCCACGTTCGCCGTGGTTCCCGAGACGCCGGTGATGGAGACCCGCAGGCTGGTCGTCGTGCGTGACCCGAACGTGACGGTGGTCGGCCCGCCGTCATTGTTGAGGGCGCCGAAGGTCTGCGTGCTCCCATCGGAGAACGTCAGGGTGCCGCTGGTGACCTGGTCGGCGTCGTTGGGGCGGTCGTAGAGCACGACGCGGTTGAGCGTCACCGGGGTCGTCCAGGTGAGTTGGTGCCAGCTCCCGGCCTTGCCGCCGACCGTCGCCCACTCGCGTGTGTAGTCGGTGGGGTAGCCGGTCGCGGCTCCATCGACGGCCTTGGCTGCAGTCTGTCCGGTGGAGGCGTCCTCGCTGGAGGCAGTAGCCGCCACCCCGGCGACCCGCGCCACATTGGCGCCCTGGCCGGGCGCCGTCGTGGTGGGCGCCGCGGCGGTGGGCGCGGCCTTCGTGGGCGCGGCGCTTGTGGGAGCGGCGGACGCCTTGGGCGTCCCGCCTCCGGTGCCCCAGGCCTCCATCTCGGCGAGGCCTGCGGCCCAGGTGTTCGCGCTGGCCGACGTCACGTGGAAGCGCACCGAGGTGACTGCCCGCTTCGAGAAGGGGACGTTCAGCGCGCCGCCGTCGTTGGGCAGGGCGCCCACGTTGACCATGCTTCCGTCCGAGAAGACCAGGACGCCGGCCAGCACCTCGTCGTCGAGGTTGGGACGGTCGTGGAGCACAACCCTGTCCAGGGTGACGGGGGAGGGCCAGGTCAACTGGAGCCAGGCGCCGTCCTGCTGCTGTGCGCTCGACCACTCCATCGACAGATCATTCGGGTACCCCCCGACCGCGCCGTCGACGGCGCTGGCCGCGGACGGGCTCACGTCGATGTCCACAGACGAGGCCGTGACCGACACCCCTGCGACCCCTGCCAGGTTCCGCGGCAGGTCGGTGAACTGGTACGTCCCGCACGTCCGGTTGTAGTCGCGGGTGCCGTCGGTCCACTGGGAGAGATAGACGGTGCCGCCCGAGAAGCTCGCCTGCGTGCACCGGTCGATGGCCTCGTTGGGGTAGTCCAGGGTGCCGGCCGTGGCCCAGACGGGCACGCCCGGCACTGTCCACGAGCCTGCGATCTCCTGCCAGCCGTTGGTGTACGAGTAGAAGCCGTACCCGACTCCCGCGTCGCGCAGCCGGCGCACGAGGCCCTGGATGACGTAGCGGTTCTCCAGCTTCTGCGCCTCGGTGCCGCCCGGCCACGGCTGGGCCGGACGCGGTTCGACGTCGATCCACACGACCGGGGCCTTCCAGCCGACCCGGCTCAACGTGGCGAGCGCGTACTCGGCCTCGGCGTAGCCCACGTTGGCGAGCTGGCCCTCGCGGAAATCCGCGTTGAACGGCCCGTCGTCACCGTAGGTGTCGATCTGCGCCTCCGTTGGGAAGGTCGCCATCGTGTACGCGTGCGCGGGCACCTTGTTCGCGACCACCCACGCGTACTGGGTGTTCAGGCAGGGGTTCTCGCTGAACGCGACCCCCTTCGTGAGCCCGACGATGGTGAATTTGGACGACGTCGGCGGGAGCGGGAGTGCGTACCCGCCCTCCGCGGTGGAGCACTGAGGCCACGAGACGTCGTGGCCGAGAAGGTCTGCGGCGAGCGCCTCGTCCCCGGAGGGCGGCGCCCCCACCAGGGCTACGGCGGCGAGGGCGGCTGCGAGCCCGAGCGCTGCGTGGCGCAGGCCACGCCCCCCGTGCTGCGCCCCGGCGCTCCCCGCGCGTCGTTGTGTCTTGGTCATGGTGCCACTCCGATTTCAGGGCGCACCCCGAGCACGCCCACTCAGCCGCAACTCTCGCCGTTCCGCGCTGTCAAGCGGCGGATTTGGGTGGGCGTGTCTGGGTGTGCCTGCCGATTTCGGGGGATTCTGGGGGCCTGGGGGCGTTGCCTCGGCGCTGCGGGGCGGCGAAGATCAAGAGGTGAGCATCCTGCATCGCCTGGGCGCCCTCGCTGGCGTCCTCACCGTCCTGGTGGGCCTCACGGCCGGACAGGCGTTCGCGACGCCGCGCCCGGCAGACGCGCCCTCCTACCTGGCCGACCACGTCACCGACACCGCCGGCGTCCTCACCGGGCGTGTCGCCGAGGTCGAGGCCGCGATCGATCGCCTCGCGCAGGACACTCCCGTGGACCTTTTCGTCGTCTTCATGGACTCCTTCGATGGGATGCCCAGCGAGGAATGGGTGAACGCCGCCGCGACGGCGTCCAACCTGGGCGTGGACGACCTGCTCCTCGCCGTCGCAGTGGACGACCGCGCGTTCGACGTTTCCATCGCCGAGGGCGGTGCGGTCACGGCCGACGAGATCACCGCACTCGTTCGGACGCGTGTGGAGCCGGCGTTGTCCGCGGACGACTGGGCCGGCGCGGCGATTGCGATGGCGGACGGCCTGCGCGCGACCTACCTCGGCGAGACCTCCGGTGGCGGGACCCCGGGCCAGACTCCGGACGAGACGCCGTCCGGCACCACCTCCTCCCTCCCGGCCTGGTTGCTCGGCGGTGGGGCACTCCTCGTGGTCGGCGGCGGGGCGGCGCTGGCGATGCGGACGCGGCGGCGCCGGGATCAGCTGTCCGGGGCCGGTGCCGACCCCGGCCAGCTTTCGCTGCCTGATCTCGAGAAGCGCGCGGGGGCCGCGCTCGTCCAGGTCGACGACGCCATCCGGTCGTCGGAGGAGGACATGGGATTTGCCCAGGCCCAGTTCGACCTGTCGGTGACCGATACCTTCGCTCGTGCCCTCGACACGGCGCGGCAGCAGGCCACGCGGGCCTTCGAGCTGCGCAAGAGGCTGGACGACCACATCCCCGAGACCGAACCCGAGCGCCGCGGGATGCTCGTCGAGATCCTGCGGATCGCCGACGCCGTGAACGGAACCCTCGCAGCGCAGCGCAAGTACTTCGACGAGCTGCGCACGATGGAGACCCGGGCCGGCGACATCCTCCAGGAGATGGCCACCCGCGCCAGCGAGGTCGGCGCCCGCGTCGAGGGGGCCCGCTCGATCCTTGCCTCCCTCGCGCTGGTCCACCCCGCCGCGGCGCTCGCGTCCATCAGCCGTAACCCCGAGCAGGCGACCGAGTTGCTGGCGTCCGCCCAGGCGGCACTGGAGGCCGGTCACCAGCGACTTGCCGCCGAGGACCGTGCCGCCGCCGTCGTCAACGCGCGCATCGCCGGCCAGGCCATCGGCCAGGCCGACCGTCTGCTGACCGCCGTGGCCGGCGCGAACAGTGCGCTCGCGGAGGCGGGCCCGGAGCTGGAGCGGCGCTTGGCGTCCCTCACCTCCGACCTCGCGGACGCCCGGCGCCTCGAGGCGTCCGACGGGTCCGTGGACGCCGCGGCCAGCGAGGCCCAGGCCGCGGTTGCCGTGGGACGGACGGCCGCGCAGGGCGGCGACCTCCTCGGCGCGGTCACCCGGTTGCAGAAGGCTGAGGAGGCCCTCGACGCGGCCCTCGAGCCGTATCGCAAGCGGGAGGAGAGCCTGCAGCGGACGGCCAGCCTGGCCGCTCAACGGATCCCGGGGGTCGAGGCCCGGATCAGCAGCGTCGACACGTTCATCGCCGCGAGCCGGGGCGCGCTCGACGACGTCCCCCGGACCCGCCTCTCCGAGGCGCGCCGCCTGCTCGACGAGGCCCGCGCCGCCGTGGCGTCCCGACCGCAGACCGCGCTGCAGCTCCTTGACCAGGCCGAACGCCTGGCGGGCGAGGCGCTCACCATCGCCCAGCAGCAACGGGACGCCTACAAGCGTTCCCAGATGCAGGGAGGGCCTCCCCGCAGTGGCGGGGTGGACCTGGGGTCGATGATCCTCGGGGGCATCCTCGGGGAACTGCTCGACGACGACCGCCCCCGCGGCGGATCGCGCGGCGGCGGCTTCACCATCCCGTCCGGGCGCGGACCGTGGGGCGGATCGCGCGGCGGCGGCTTCGGCGGGTCGATCGGCCGGTCCGGCGGCGGCGGCGGACGCCGGGGCGGCTTCGGCGGACGCTTCTGACCCTGCACCCACGATTCACCACCCACGACCACCCACAACGAACAACGACCGAGAGGAACCCGCATGGCCGAGAAGCAGTCCATCCTGGGGCGCATCACCCAACTCGCCAGGGCCAACATCAACGCGCTGATCGACCGCGCCGAGGACCCGGAGAAGATGCTCGACCAGCTGATCCGCGACTACACCAACTCCATCGCCGAGGCCGAGGACGCCGTCGCCGTCACGATCGGCAACCTCCGACTCGCCGAGCGCGACTACGCCGAGGACGTCACCGACGCCCGCGAGTGGGGCAGCAAGGCGCTCTCGGCGTCCGCCAAGGCCGACGATCTGCGGGCCGCAGGCCAGGTCGCGGACGCCGACCGGTTCGACAACCTCGCCCGCGTGGCCATCACCAAGCAGGTGGCGGCGGAGAACGAGGCGAGGGCCGCTGAGCCCATGATCGCGAGCCAGACCGAGGTCGTCGCCAAGCTCAAGGACGGTCTCGCCGCCATGCGCGACAAGCTCGACACTCTGCGGAGCAAGCGAGACGAACTGGTCGCACGCTCGAAGTCGGCTGAGGCGCAGTCCCGGGTGCAGGAGGCGATCTCCTCGATCAACATCCTTGACCCCACCACCGAGATTTCCCGGTGGGAGGAGCAGGTGCGCCGCGAGGAAGCCCGCGTCGCCGGACGCGCCGAGGCCGCCGCGGCGTCCATCGAGAGCCAGTTCGAGGAGCTCCAGGACTACGCCGCGTTGACCGAGGTCGAGGCGCGCTTCGCCGAGCTCAAGGGGCGTGGAAAGCAGGCCGAACTGGAGGCCTGACGGCGAGGGCCCGGGTTGTCTGAACCGACAACGCGGGCCCTCGACGGGCGTAAGGCGGGCCCTCGACGCGCGTAAGGCGGGCCCTCGACGGGCGTAAGGCAGGCCCTCGGCGGGCGTAACGCGGGCCCTCGACGCGCGTAACGCAGGCCCTCGGCGGTCAGGCCAGCGCTTCCTCCAGCGCAAGGTAGGGGAGTCCGTCGAAGGCGTCGGCGACGGCCTGGTAGGTCACCTTGCCCGCGCACGTGTTGAGGCCCAGGGCCAGCGGGTGGTTGTCCTGGCAGGCCTTCTTCCAGCCCTTGTCCGCCAACTGGATTGCGTAGGGCAGGGTGGCGTTGGTGAGGGCGTAGGTGGAGGTGTTCGGGACGGCGCCGGGCATGTTGGCGACGCAGTAGAACACCGAGTTGTGCACCTCGAACGTCGGGTCAGCGTGCGTGGTGGGATGCGAGTCCTCGAAGCAGCCGCCCTGGTCGATGGCGACGTCGACGAGGACCGAGCCCGGCTTCATCTGGGCGACCATCGCGTTGGTGACGAGCTTCGGGGCCTTCGCGCCGGGGATCAGGACGGTGCCGATGACCATGTCCGCGGCGAGGACCTGCTCGCGGACGGCCAGGGCCGACGAGAAGAGCTGCTTGACGCGGTTGTCGAAGCGCCAGAAGGTGTTGCGGAGCTTGTCGATGTCGACGTCCAGGACGGTCACGTCAGCGCCCATGCCGACCGCGATGTTCGCCGCGTTCTGCCCGGCGACGCCGCCACCCAGGACGACGACCTTGGCCGGCGCCACGCCGCCGACGCCGCCCATGAGGACGCCGCGGCCGCCCTGGGCCTTCATCAGCGCGTGGGCGCCCACCTGGGGGGCGAGGCAGCCGGCCACTTCGGACATCGGGTACAGCAGCGGCAGCGACCGGTCGGGCAGCTCCACCGTCTCGTAGGCGATGCCGGTCGTGCCGGACTCCAGCAGGGCCTCGGTCTGCGGCCGGTCCGCGGCGAGGTGGAGGTAGGTGAACAGGAGCAGGTCGTCGCGCAGGAAGCCGTACTCCTGGGCGATGGGCTCCTTCACCTTCATGACCATCTCGCCGGCCGCCCAGGTCGCCTCGGCTCCCTCGAGCATGACGGCACCCTGGGCTTCGTAGTCTGCGTCCGTGATGGACGAGCCCAGCCCCGCGCCCTTCTGGACAAAGACCTCATGTCCGTGACGGACGAGCTCTTGCACGCCGACCGGGGTGATGGCGACGCGGTACTCATTGTTCTTGACCTCGGCTGGAACGGCGATTTTCATGCTTAGCCCCTTCAGGACAGGAAAAACTGTGGTGGATGCTTCGTTTGTCTGCAAACATCCTAGCCCAGGACCCCTTCGCCGCGCGCGGGGTCCGGTAGGAATATTTCCCCTGCGTTGCCCTCGGTTTCGCGCGATCGGGTAGACAGGAGCATGCGCCAGCGCAGGATCGACGACAACGTCCAGGACTTCTACGGCGAGTTCCGACCGGAACGCGAGCGCCTCGTCGGCGAGTCCGCGGCCGGACGCCTCGAGCTCACCCGCGTCCAGGAACTTCTGCGCGCCCGGCTGGAGCCGGGATCACGGGTCCTCGACATCGGCGGCGCCACCGGTGTCCATGCGACCTGGCTCGCCGCGGACGGGCACCAGGTGATCCTCGTCGACCCGGTCGTGGGTCAGGTGTATCGGGCGGCGACGGTGGGTACCTTCGAGGCCCGCGTCGGGGACGCTCGGCGGCTCGAGTTCGAGGCGGACGCGTTCGACGTCGCCCTGCTCTTCGGCCCTCTCTACCACCTGGCCGAG